>NZ_JBEXRR010000017.1:0-127303 GCF_040613175.1 Nocardioides sp. NPDC006303 | reverse complement strand
CGGGTCATGGGTGACCTTGTTCGCGCCGGCCTTCAGCTGCTCAGACTTGTTCTTGACCAGCACGCCGACACCAGCGGCGGCGATACCAGCGGCCGCGCGCCCCTCCCCTTCTACGAGAGCCTCACATGTGCAGCGGCTCGACGGTCTTGTCGTCGCCGCCCTTGCCGACCCGCGAGTTGCGGTAGCCGTAGAGGAAGTAGATGGCGAAGCCGATCGCCATCCAGACCAGGAACCGCAGCCAGGTCTCGATGCTCAGGTTGAGGGTCAGGTAGATGCAGATCAGCGCGGCCACGATCGGCAGCACGGGGTTGAGCGGCACCTTGAAGGAGCGCGGCAGGTCCGGGCGACGCTTGCGCAGGATCGGCACGGCGATCGAGACCAGCGCGAACGCGGTCAGGGTGCCGATGTTGACCATCTCCTCGAGCTTGCCGATCGGGGTGAAGGTGGCCACGATCGCGACGAAGACACCGACGGTGAGGGTGATCCGGACCGGGGTGCCGGTCTTCGGGTTGACGTGGGCGAACCTCACCGGGAACAGACCGTCGCGGCTCATCGCGAAGATGACCCGGATGGCGCCGATCATCAGCGTCATCACGACGGTGGTCAGACCGGCGACGGCGCCCGCCGAGATCAGCGTCGCGAAGCCGCCGCGGCCGACGTCGCGGAACGCGGTGGCGAGCGCGGCCTCGGAATCGATCTGGTCGTACTTCACCATGCCGGTGATGACCAGGGCGACGGCGACGTAGAGGATCGTGCAGATCACCAGCGAGCCGATGATGCCGCGGGGCAGGTCGCGCTGGGGGTTCTTGGCCTCCTCCGCGGTCGTGGCGACCACGTCGAACCCGATGTAGGCGAAGAAGACGACCGACGCGGCCGAGATGATGCCGAGGACACCGAAGGTCTGCGGCTCCAGGCCGAAGGCCCACTGGATCAGCGGCTGATGGATGCCCTCACCGCTGACGGAACCGGCACGCTCGGGGATGAACGGGTCGTAGTTGGAGCCGGTGATGTAGAACATGCCGGCGACGATGACGAACAGGACGATGAAGAGCTTGACCGCGACGAGCGCGAGGTTGACCCGCAGCGACTCCTTGATACCGATCGCGATCAGGCCCACCAGGACGATCACGAGCAGCAGGGCGGCCAGGTTGGGCTGACCCCAGTCGGCGCTGGCGTCGGGCCCGTAGCCCTTGGGCCAGCCGAGGCCGATCTCCTCGAGGAACGTCACCAGATAGCTGCTCCAGCCCTGGGCGACCACGGACGCACCGAGCACCATCTCCAGGATCAGGTCCCAGCCGATGATCCAGGCGAGCATCTCGCCGAGGGTGGCGTAGGAGAAGGTGTATGCCGACCCCGACACCGGCACGGTCGAGGCGAACTCGGCGTAGCACAGCGCCGCCAGGCCACAGCAGATCGCAGCGATGATGAAGGAGAAGACCACACCCGGTCCCGCATACTCGGCCGCGGCTCTACCGGTCAGCGTGAAGATTCCCGCTCCGATGATGACGCCGATCCCGAAGACGGTCAGGTCGACGGAGGTGAGCCGCCGTTTGAGCTTGAAATCAGGGTGGTCGGCATCGGCGAGAGACTGCTCGATGGATTTTGTTCGCCAAATGGACATGGGGAACAGGAAACCATCTCGATCGGCGGACTCGATAGGTCGGGGGGCAAACCTTTATCCGTCGCACCGGAAGCTGCTCGCCTCCGAGACAGGCCCACCGACGTACGCGGGCCAGGCCGGCCATTCGCACAACGGGCGGGTTCGGCCGGCTCCGGCGTTGCCGTCGGCGACCACCTGGTTCTCGCCCGGCGCGACGCCTCGCTCGGCCCACTTCTCCAGGGCCGTGAGCGAGTCGTACGAGGCGGAGAAGGCGACCGGGGCGAAGTTGGCGTGGTTGGCTCCGGGCACCAGATAGAACCGGGAGAACCCCTCGGTCGCCCGCTTGCCCATCACCCGCTGGACGCGCTGGTAGTAGTCGATCGTGGAGCGGTGGCTGACCAGCTCGTCGGCGGCACCGTGGACCATGATCAGCCTGCCGCCGGAGCGGGCGAACGGACGCAGGTCGGCGTCGTTGACATCCTGGAGCGCGGTCAGCTCGCTGATCCGGCGCTGCCACTCCCCCGGGTCTGCCGGGTCGATCGCGAACGCGCTGATCTGCGGGTCGCGGGCGACGAAGTACTTGGCCCACTGGTTCCAGAACTGCATGCCGTAGCCGGCGGTCACCGGCATCGGGTCGGCCGGCGCGCTGGTGCCGAAGCCGAGAACCGGCGTCGACATCCGTGCCCCGGACAGCAGCGGGAACCCGGGATAGCCCCACTCCCCGCTCGCCACTCGGTAGGGCAGCCGCCAGCTGCTGTCGGCGGCCACCACCGCATCCACCTGCTCGCGGGAGAGGCAGGTGTCCCCGGGCGTCTCGCCCTCGCCGCACAGCAGCGTCTCCGGATCGAAGTCGCAGCCGGCCTCGTCGGAGATCACCCCGTCCGCGAGCCCGTCGCCGCCGTCGCAGGCGGCCACGACCCGCTGCGCGACGAGGTCCTGCTGCGCCTTCGACGGGAACGCGCCGGCCTTGCCGAACTCGTGGGTGATCCGGCCGAAGAAGAGGTCGAGGGTGGCGGCGTTCCAGGCGGGGTACGCGGAGATCACCCCGTCGAAGTCGCGCGGCCAGCGCTGCGCGACCGCCAGGGCCTCCCGGCCACCGGTCGAGCCGCCGGCGAAGTAGGCCGTCCCGGGCGCGCGGCCGAAGGCCTTCGAGATCACGTACGTCGCGGTGTCGTGCACCTTCTTGAGCGCGTCACCGGAGAAGTTGCGCACCGCCTCGTCGTTCTGGCCGAACCAGCCGTCCAGGCTGGCGATCGGGTGGCGGCCGGTGTCGGCCTGATGGCCGGAGTCGCTGGCGTAGGTGGCGTAGCCGCGTCCGAGCGGGGTGCGCTGGTCGACCGGCCCGAAAGGCACGTTCTGGGCGAGGTTGGGGACGGTGCCGTTGTAGCCGCCACCACCGAACATCATCGTCTTCCCGTTCCACCCCTGCGGCAGCGCCAGGCCCATCCGGATGTCCGGGGCGGCGGGGTCGACCGGGTGGATCGCGATGTCGGCGCGGCAGTAGGCCGGGAGCGCGGTCGAGCCGGTCCCGGAGGCCGGCATCGACGTCGTCGCGGTGACCTCGCCACCGGTGGTCGGCAGGCCGATGCGGTGGGCGGGGATCCTCAGCCCGACCAGCGACGAGCAGTCGGCGGTGCCCGTCGACGGCGCGGCGCTCGCGGGCACCTGGCCGACGACCAGGGCCGCGGCGGCGAGGGCGAGCGAGGAGCCGACGGTCAGGAATCTGCGTACGAGGGTGGAGGCCATTGCTCCAGGATCGCGACGCGGTGTGACGTGCGCCATGTGGCCGCCGCACACAACTCCGGTGCGCGAGATGTGGGCGACTGGGAGCCGAGGGTCGAGAAGCCGGCATGGGGACGTGCCACACAACGGAGGGGCTCAGTGTGTCCCGAACCCCTATGGCGTACGTCTCACCACTTCCCTAGCGTCGCCCCTGTGACGAGCACCACATCGACCCTGAGGTGCGCACTACGGACCGAGGGTCTCACCAAGGACTTCCGCGGCTTCCGCGCGGTCAGCTCCGTCGACCTGGAGGTCGCCGAGGGCACCGTTCACGCCCTCGTCGGCCCCAACGGCGCCGGCAAGACGACCCTGTTCAACCTGCTGACCGGGTTCCTCAAGCCCACCAGCGGGCGGATCACGGTCTTCGGTGACGACGTCACCGGAATGGCACCGGAGCGGATCACCCGCCACGGGGTGGCCCGCTCCTTCCAGATCACCAGCCTCTTCGAGAACCTCACCCCGCGCGAGCACGTCGAGATCGCGCTCCAGGGTCTGACCAACCAGGGGCTGAAGTTCTGGCGCTCGGAGAAGCTGCTCGGGCGCCGCCGCGACGAGGTCGACCGGCTGCTGGCCGAGGTCGGCCTGACCGAGCTGGCCGACAAGCCCACCGGGCTGATGGCATACGGCCAGAAGCGGGCGCTCGAGCTCGCTCTCGTCCTCGCCGTCGAGCCCCGGCTGCTGCTCCTCGACGAGCCGACGGCGGGGATGGGCATCGAGGACGTGGACCGCACCATCGAGCTCGTCCGGCGCATCGCCGAGGGCCGCACGGTCGTCTTCGTCGACCACAACATGCACGTCGTCGCCCACCTCGCCGACCGGGTCACCGTCCTGCAGCAGGGCTCGGTGCTCGCCGAGGGGCCCTACGACGAGGTGCGCGCCGACCCGCGCGTCATCACCGCCTACCTCGGAGAGGCTCACAGTGCTTGAGATAGAGAAGTTGAGCGCGTGGTACGGCGAGGCGCAGGCCCTGCGCGAGGCCACCCTGAGCGTCGGCGAGGGCGAGGTGGTCACCCTCGTCGGCCGCAACGGCGCCGGCAAGACCACCCTCGTACGCTGCCTGATGGGCCTCCACAAGCACCTGTCCGGATCGATCCGGCTCGACGGCCGCGAGATCACCTCGCTGCCCGCGCACAAGCGGGCCCGCGCCGGGCTCGGCTGGGTGCAGGACGACCGCGGCATCTTCGCCAACCTGAGCGTGGAGGAGAACCTCCTGCTGCCTCCGAAGGTCTCCGAGTCCGCCTGGACGCTGGAGCAGGTCTACGACGCCTTTCCGGCTCTCGGCAGCCGCCGGCGCGCAGGTGGGACGACGCTCTCGGGAGGCGAGCAGCAGATGCTCGCCGTCGCCCGGGTGCTCCGCACCGGCGCCCGCCTGCTCCTGCTCGACGAGCCCTCCGAAGGGCTCGCCCCCGTCATCGTCGCCCAGATCGGCGACATCGTGCGGACCGCGAAGCAGTCCGGGATCGGCGTGCTCCTGATCGAGCAGAACGTACGTTTCGCCGCCACCGTCGCCGACCGCCACTACCTGCTCGCCCAGGGCCGCCTGGTCGAGAGCCTCGACAACGACGAGTTCGTCGAACGTCAGGACGAGCTACTCGAACACCTCGGGATCTGACGTACGTCCCCAGAGATCGAGCACAGCCCTACCCCACGAGGAGAGACACGATGAACAAGCGACGCACAGCTGCCGGCGCCTCGATACTGATGGCAGGTGTCCTGGTCACCGCAGGCTGCGGAGCCGGCGGGCCGAGCGCGAGCGGAGGCGACTTCACCGACGACAAGGTGGTCCTCGCCCTGCTCAACGACGCCTCCGGTGTCTACAAGGACGTCTCCGGCCCCAACTCGAAGATCGCGATCCAGATGGCGATCGATGACTACCAGGAGAAGTACGGCGACGAGGCCGTCGTCGACGACATCGAGGTGACCTCGGCCGACCACCAGAACGAGCCGGACATCGCCAACACCAAGGCCCAGGAGCTCTACGACCGCGAGGGCGCCGACGTGATCCTGGACGTGCCGACCTCGTCGGCGGCGCTGGCCGTCGCGACGCAGGCGAAGAACAAGAAGAAGCTCTACATGAACATCGGCGCGGGCACGACCGAGCTGACCGGCGCGCAGTGCAACAAGTACACCTTCCACTACGCCTACGACACCTGGATGCTGGCCAACGGCACCGGCACCGTCGTCACCGAGGAGGGCGACAAGAACTGGCAGCTGATCTACCCCGACTACGCCTTCGGCCAGGACATGGTGAAGTCGTTCACCGGCGCCATCGAGGCCGGCGGCGGCAAGGTCGCGGGCACGATCGCGACGCCGTTCCCGAACGACAACTTCGCGACGTACATCACCAAGGCGGGAGCAGCGAAGCCGCAGGTCATCGGCACCATGCACGCCGGTGGCGACCTGATCAACCTGGTCAAGCAGTACAACGAGTCCGGGCTCAAGGACCAGGGCATCGACCTGGCCGTCGGGCTGATGTTCATCTCCGACATCCACTCGCTCGGCGTCGAGGCGTTCGAGGGCACGATCTTCACCGACGCCTGGTACTGGAACCTCGACGAGAAGTCCCGCGAGTGGGCGGACCGCTTCATGGAGGAGACCGGCGACCGGCCGACGTACGCCCACGCGGGCAACTACTCGGCGGCGACGCAGTATCTCGAGGCAGTCCAGGCGGCCGGCACCGACGACGCCGACAAGATCGTCGAGGAGCTCGAGGGCAAGAAGGTCGAGGACATGTTCCTGCGCAACGGCGAGATCCGCGCCGAGGACCACCGGGTCATCCACGACGTCTACCTGGCCCGGGTCAAGGGACCGGACGACGTCAAGGAGGACTGGGACTACGAGGAGATCATCAAGACGATCCCGGCCGAGGAGGCGTTCCGCCCGGCAGCCGAGTCCGGCTGCTCGATGTAGCTGCAACCGAGGTCTAGAGGGATTGGTATGAACGCGGTTCTGCAGTACACCGTCCAAGGGCTCGCGGCCGGCAGCTTCTACGCGCTGGCCGCGCTCGGCCTGGCGGTCATCTTCGGGGTGCTGGGCGTGGTCAACTTCGCCCACGGCGCCTTCTACATGTTGGGAGCGGTCGCCGCCGCGGTGCTCCTGGACACCGTCGGGATGAGCCTGTGGCTGGCGCTGATCGTGGTGCCGCTGCTGATGCTGGTCTTCGGGATGCTGGTCGAGCGGCTGCTGGTGCAGTGGCTGCTGCCGCTCGACCAGCTCTACAACCTGCTGCTCACCTTCGGGCTGACCCTGCTGCTGGTCGACCTCGTCAAGCGCCGCTACGGCGTGAGCGGCCTGCCCTACGAACGACCCGCCGCACTCGACGGACGGGTCGAGCTGGCCGGTGTCGGGCTGCCGATCTACCAGCTCTTCGTGATCGGTGTCGCACTGCTCGTCTGCCTCGGCGTCTGGCTGCTGATGACGCGTACGCGGGTGGGCATGATCGTCCGTGCCGCGACCGAGCGGCCCGAGCTGGCCGGTGCGCTCGGGATCAACGTCGGGCGCTGGGTGACACCGGTGTTCGGCTTCGGGGTCGCGCTCGCCGGTCTGGCCGGGGTGCTGGCGGCACCGTTTAGGGCGATCACCGCCGAGATGGGCAGCGACTTCATCATCATCCTGTTCGCGGTCGTGGTGATCGGCGGGCTCGGCTCGATCGTGGGCGCCGTCGTCGGCGGGTTCCTGGTCGGGCTCGTGGAGGCCTTCGGACAGGCGTACGCACCGACGTTCTCGCAGGTGCTCATCTTCGTGCTGATGGCCGTGGTCGTCCTGGCCCGGCCGGCCGGGCTCTTCGGCCGAGAGGAGGCGACGGCATGACGTCGATCGCGACGGCTGGCGCGAGCGTCACCGAGCAGCATGCGGCGATCGCGGGCGCACGCCCGTGGCAGCGACTGGTCCTGCTGGCCGTGGGGCTGGTGGTGGCGCTGGGGCTGCCGTGGTTCGTCTACCCGCCGGTGGCGATGGACATCGCCGCGTGGGCCCTATTCGCGGTGGCCCTCGACCTTTTGCTGGGCTATTGCGGGCTGCTCTCGTTCGGCCATGCCGCGTTCTGGGGCGGGTCCGCCTATGCCACCGGACTGATCGCGATCCACCTCGGTGTGCCGTTCCCCGTGGCGGTCCTCGGCGGGGCGCTCTTCGCGATGCTCCTGGCGGTGCCGATCGGCTACCTGTCGGTGAAGCGGTCGGGGATCTACTTCGCGATGGTCACCCTCGCCTTCGCGCAGATGCTCTTCTTCATCGCCAACCAGGCCTCCTCGCTCACCGGAGGTGAGAACGGGCTCCAGGGCGTGCCGCGCTCTTTCTTCGGGATCGAGGCCGTCGAGACCGACTCGTTCTTCTTCTACTACGCCGCGCTGCCGATCATCCTGCTCGGGATGTGGGCCGCCTGGCGGATCGTCCACTCCCCCTTCGGGCGGGTGCTGGTCGCGATCCGCGACAACGCGCCGCGGGCCCGGGCGCTGGGCTACGACGTCGAGCGCTACAAGCTGATCGTCTTCGTGCTCTCGGCCGGGCTCTCCGGGCTCGCCGGCGGCGTCTTCGCCGTCTCGCACGGGTTCGTCGCCCTGCCCGAGCTGCACTGGGCCACCTCCGGCGAGGTCGTCCTGATGACCGTGCTCGGCGGAATCGGGACGCTGTGGGGCGGCGTCATCGGCGCCGGCCTGATCGTGATGCTCGCCGACTACCTGGCCTCGTCCGGGTTCGACGGGATCGGGATCGTCACCGGCGCCGTGTTCGTGACCGTGGTGCTGCTCTTCCGTCGCGGCATCTGGGGCACCGCCCGCCACCTCTGGCTGACCCGTCGTCGTTCCTGAGCCTGCTCTAGGCGACCAGCTGATGGAGCCGGAGCGCCAGCTGCACCTCGAGCTGGCGCTCCGGCTGCTGCCAGCCCTTGCCCAGCAGCCGGGTGACCCGCTCCAGGCGTTGGGTGACGGTGTTGACGTGCACGTGCAGCGCGCCGGCGGTGCGAGTGAGGTTGCGGTCGGCGGCGAAGTAGGCCCGCAGCGTCTCCACCAGCTTCGACCCCTTCGCGGCGTCGTAGTCGATCACCGGACCCAGCCGCGAGGTGACGTACGCCGCCGGGTGGCCGTCGGAGCCGAGCAGCAGCCCCACGAAGCCGAGGTCCTCGGCGGTGACCACCTGGCCCTCGCGTCCCAGGGTCATCGCGGCCGCCAGGCAGCGGCGGGCCTCGTCGTAGCCCTTCACCACGGCATCGGGGCTGCTCAGCGGTCCCGGCACCGGGCCGGCTGCGCCGACCGTCACCGGCGCGCCGGCGGAGAGCCGTAGCCCCTCGACCACCAGCTCGCCGGCGGCGCGGGCGTCGCAGTCGGGAAAGATCAGCACGACCTGCCCCTGCCGCACCGCCGCGAACCCGTCGTGGGTGGCGGCGACGAACGTGGCCGCCTGACCGACCCGGGCTCGGTCCCCGGGGACGTTCGCCACCACGACGGCATAGGGCCGGGACAGATCCGCCTGCAGCAGCCGGCCTCGCTCGCGCAGCGTCTCCGGGTCCGGGGTGGTGCCGGAGAGGAGCTCGTCGAGGAGCTCGCCGCGTACGCGTCCCTCGGCCTCGGCGACGCTGCGGCGGAAGAGCAGCAGCAGCGCCGTCACCAGCGCCGCCCGCTCCAGGATCCGCTGGTCGCCGTCGTCCAGATCCCCGTCGTCGCGGTCGACCTCGCGCGGGCCGAGGAGCATCGAGCCGAGCTGCTCGGCGCCGGCGAGGACCGGGGTGGCGTAGATGTCGCCGCTGCCGGCGGTGCGGCTCAGGTCGAGGCTGCGCCTGGTCACGGCGGCCTCGTAGTCGGAGACGGGCTGGTCGGGGGCGCTGCTGGCGATGGTCTCGCCGGCCAGGTCCAGCACCACGACCCGGGCCCCGAGGACCTCGGCGACGCTGCGTACGACGTCGTCGACGCCGCCGCCCTCGACGACGATCCGGGTGAGCCGGTCGTGGGCGTCGGCGGCGCGCTCGACTGTCTCGTTGCGCGTCTGCAGCTTGCGGGTCGTGACCTCGAGCTCGGCGACCGCGGCACGGGTCTCTTCCAGCAGCCTGGCCTTGTCCACGGCGATCGCTGCGTGGGCCGCCAGGGAGACGAGCAGCGCGCTCGCCTCGGCTCCGAAGGGACGTACGGTGCGGTTGGCGGCGAAGAGGACGCCGATGACCTGGGTGCCGAGCAGGAGGGGTACGCCGATGATCGCGCGGATGCCCTCGCCGCTGACCGCACCGTCGATGTCGGGGGCGTGCCGGAACCGCTCGTCGGGGATGTAGTCGGCGGTCGAGTAGGGCTTCATGGTCTGGGCGACGAGGCCGCCGAGCCCGATGCCGTAGGGGATCCGGGTCGAGCGGAAGGCCGCAGTCAGGATGCCCTCGGTCACCCGCATGTACTCGCCACGACGCTCGTCGTTGAGCGTCAGGTAGGCGACGTCGCTGTTCAGCAGCTGCCTCGCCCGGGTCACGATCGCCTGCAGCACCGCCTCCAGGTTGGTCAGCATCGCCAGGTCGTTGGCCGACTCGAACAGCGCCCCCAGCTCGCCCTCGCGCCGGCGGCGCGCCTCCAGGGTCGCCCTGACCTGCAGCGCGAGCCTCTTGGCGTAGTCGATCCGCTCCTGCTCCCCGGCGCTCGCCCCCGCCGCTCGCGCGGCCTGCGACGGTCCCTCGAAGTCGGCCTCCGCGGCATCCCCGGCCAGCAGCTCCAGGAACGCGACCACATCGACCGTCATGTGACCGAAGTTACACTTCTACGCGCGCACCGACATAGGGCATCACCACATAGTTGCCCGGGATCAGGTATGGGTCTTCGCCAGGTCCCCCACGGAGGTGACGGGACGCTCGCAGACGAACCCTCGACAGACGTACGCCGCCGCCTTCCCGTCCACGGGAGTGCGGCTGCTCAGCAGCGGGATGTCGTCGCGCGCCTCGTCGGCGACGACCACCACCGCACCCGGCTTGCGGCGGGCCGCGGCCTCGAGAGCGTCGCGGTCGGGTCCCGGCGGTCCGACGACCGCGATCTCGAGGGGACCGTCGGCCATCGTCGCCGCGGCCGCCAGCGACCAGCCGGCGAACCGGGGCGCCTTGGCCATCAGGTTGCTCGTGGTCGCGAGCGCCTCCTCGGCGGCCGTACGGTAGCGGCCCTCTCCGGTGAGAGCGTGGGCGGTGACGAGCGCATGGACCATCGCACTGGTGCCGCCGGGGCTGGCGTTGTCGGAGGGGTCCCGGGGTCGGGTGACCAGCGCCTCCGCGTCGTCGGCGGTGTCGTAGAACCCGCCGTCCTCCGCACGGAAATGGGTCAGTGCGGTGTCGAGCAGTGCCGTGGCACGGTCGAGCCAGGTGCTGTCGCCGGTCGCCTGGGTCAGCGCGAGGAAGCCGGCGGCGACGCAGCCATAGTCCTCGAGTACGCCCGCGTGGGCGCCGGCCAGCCCGTCGCGGCTGACACGAAGGAGGCGGGCGCCCTGAGCGTGCACCAGCCAGATCAGCTCCGCTGCGCCGATCGCCGCGTCGAGATACCGCCGCTCCCCCAGCAGCAGCCCGGCGTCGACCAGACCGCTGATCGCCAGTCCGTTCCAGGCCGCGACGACCTTGTCGTCGCGGGCAGGGCGTACCCGCTCCGCACGCGCCGCCAGCAAACGCGCCTTGACCGACTCGAGCCGCTCGGTGTCGTCGGGCCGGTGCCGCAGCTGCAGGGTCGAGGCACCTTCCTCGAAGGTGCCGGCCTCGGTCACCTCGAAGACCTCCGCGGCCCAGGCTCCGTCCTCGGGTCCGAGGACGTCGACGAGCTCGCTCGGGGTCCAGACGTAGAACTTCCCCTCGACCCCCTCGCTGTCGGCGTCGAGCGCGGAGGCGAACCCACCTTCGGCAGTGCCGAGCTCGCGGATCATCCAGTCGGCGCTCTCCCGGGCGACCCGGTCGCCGAGCTCGGTGCCGAGGCGAGCGTAGAGGCCGATCAGCTGAGCATTGTCGTAGAGCATCTTCTCGAAGTGCGGAACGACCCACCCGCGGTCGACGGCATAGCGTGCGAACCCGCCCCCGACCTGGTCATAGATCCCACCGCCCGCCATCGCCGCCACGGTCCGTGCCAGCATGTGCGAAGCCCTCCGCGAGACGTCGGTTTCTGACGCCGAAGAGTCAGTTTCTGACGCCGAGACGGCAGTACGCCGCAGGAACTCCAACACCATCGACGGCGGGAACTTCGGGGCACCCCCGAACCCGCCCGCCATCGGATCGAACTCCCCCGCCAGCGTCTCAACCGCGGCATCGACGTCGACCTGCCAGTCGCCCGCGGCCCCGGCCGCTCCGGAGATGTTGGCCAGGTGCTGGCGTACGTTCTCCGCCACCGCCCCGATCTCCGACCGCCGCTGCGTCCACGCCTCCGAGAGCGCCTGCAGCACCTGCGTGAACGCCGGCTGCCCATGGCGAGGCATGTCCGGGAAGTAGGTGCCCGCGAAGAACGGGTTACCGTCATGGTCGAGCACCACCGTCATCGGCCACCCGCCCGACCCGGTCATCGCCGTCGTCGCCGCCATGTAGACCGCATCCACATCCGGCCGCTCCTCCCGGTCGACCTTGATGTTGACGAAGTGCTCGTTCATGTACGCAGCCGTCGTCTCGTCCTCGAACGACTCGTGTGCCATCACGTGGCACCAGTGGCACGCGGCGTACCCGACCGACAGCAGGACAGGTAAGTCCCGCCGCCGCGCCTCCTCGAACGCCTCGGGCGACCACTCCCACCAGTCCACCGGATTCTGAGCGTGCTGGAGCAGGTAGGGCGAGGTCGCGGAGGCGAGTCGGTTGGCCACTCCTCCAGCCTTGCACGCACATGAGCAAGTGATGCAAACGTGTCAGATGACAGGGATTCTTGACGCGTATTCCGCTCCAACATTCAGTGGCCAACGGCAGACACCGCGCTTACGGTGGCGTCGCCGGGCTTGGCGAAGCGCCCGTGTGCGCCCGGCCAGGCGTGACGGGCTGCACGACTTTGCAACCAACCCGTGTCCTGGGATGACCGCACCCGCTACCCAGCGCCGCTCCACCTGACTACATCCGTCGTCAAGGATCACCCGGGATTCATCCCCGACGACGCCGACCTCGAGGAATGACGTTTGAGCTGCCGTGACCAACTCGATCGCTACTACGACTTCAAGGCAAAGAGCGCTGACTGACGTGAGCCCCTCTCCCGTTTCATCGGGAGAGGGGCTCAGTCGCGTTGTTCGTCGAACTTCTCTTCGCCCGCCGGGTACGCGCCGCAGCGGGAGCGCGGCGGGAAGTACGCATCGGCTATCTGGAACCTGGGCGAGCCGGTGCAACACATGTTCTCGTTGGCGCGTCATGAAGACACACATCGCCCGGACTCGGAGGGTTCACATGAAGCAGCTCGTCTTCCTTCTCATCGGCGCGCTCGCACCCGTGGTGGGGCCGGTCCTCAGCGCCCAGGCGCTGCCGCCCGACCTCGTCTGCGACGGCAGCTACCACCATCGGACGTTCCGCAACGTAGTCATCCCGGACGACGCCCGCTGCGTGATCACCATTTCCAGGATCACCGGCAATGTCCGCACCACCGGTGCACCGAGGGTGGTCAGCATCACCGACACGAGCCTCGGCCGGAACATCCACGTCCGCAACGTCGTCGAGCGCGTCACCATCGGGGCCGCGGGGTGCCGCGTGGACCCGGTCGCCGGACGAAATCTCATGGTCCGCAACTCCCGCAACGTGGCGATCTGCGAGATGTCGATCGCCAACAATCTCGTGGTGCGCGACAATCGGGGGACCTTGATGGTCCGGGACAACAAGGCGTGCAACAACCTCCGCGTCGTCGGCAATCACGTGCGTTCCCTGCGTGTGCTCAGGAACTCCTACGCCGGCAACTTCTCGGTGGCTCGCAACAGCTGGGTGGACCGCAGGATCGTGAGGGACAACGTGGAGCTACATCAGAACCCCGCGGCGTGCCGTCGGGCTGGATGAGTGATTCCACGCCAGCGTCACGTCGATCGTCTCCTCCCCGCCGCCTACACCGTGGCAGACAACCCACAGGCCCGTGATCCCGCACCCGAGCGGGACTCTCAGGGCCGGCCTCAGTCTTCGAGCGGACCCAGGGACGGCCCGGCGACGAACCGGGCCGTCGGATCGGCGAGCACGTCCAGCTCGAGTACGACGAGCTCGTTGCGGTCGGGGCGCAGCAGCGGGCCCGGCACGAACAGGGTGTGCTGCGGGCCGCGCTGCCAGTAGCGCCCCAGGCAGAAGCCGTTGACCCAGGCGATGCCCTTGCCCCAGGCGGAGGTGTCGAGGAAGAGGTCGACATCCGGCTCGGCCGAGAAGAACGCACGCCACGCGGTGGGCCCGGCCCCGGAGCCACGGCCGTCTGGTGGGCCGGTCTCCCACAGGCGCGGCACCCGGTCGAGGTCGATCGCCAGGACCTCCCAGCCCGTGAGCGGCACGCCGTCGAGCAGAGCCGGCCCGACCAAGCCCTTGTGCTCACCGATGCGGGCGCCGTAGTTGACTCGGCCCTGGTCCTCGACGACCAGCTCCAGGCCGCGCCCGCGCGGCAGCGCGATCGCCCGCTCGCTGTGCTCCCGCTCGAGGATGCCGACCGGAGCGCCGTCGAGGAAGACGGCGGCCCGGTCACGGACCTCGCCGAGGGTGAGGACGCCCGGGCGGTCGCCCGGCAGCTCGGTCCGGTAGACGGCCAGACGAGTCTCTGTCTCCATCTCGTCCAGCATCGGCAGCGACTCCCAGCTGCTCCAGGAGCCCCAGCGCGCCGGGTCGCCGAGCAGCCGGACCGGCTCGCCCAGCGCCACCGTCAGCTCGGGGGCGAGACCGGCGGCCTCGGGGGTCTCGGTCGGCGCCGGCGCGTAGCGAGCGATGACGTCGCGGAACGCGAAGTACTTCGCGGTCGGGTTCCCGGCCTCGTCCAGGGGAGCGTCGTAGTCGTACGAGGTCACCGTCGGCCGGTAGATCCCCTTGTCGTTGGCCCCGCTGGTCAGGCCGAAGTTCGTGCCGCCGTGGAACATGTACACGTTGACCGAGGCTCCTGCGGCGAGGAGGGCATCGAGCTCCTCGGCGGCCTGCTCGACGGGGGTGGTGTGGTGCCGGCCTCCCCAGTGGTCGAACCAGCCGTCCCAGAACTCCATGCACATCAGCGGCCCGGTCGGCTGGTGGTCACGGAGGGTGCGCAACCGGTTCACGCTGTCCGAGCCGAAGGAGCTGGTACGCAGCACCCCCTCGACTCCGCCGGCGGCGAGCATGGCATCGACGGGCTGGTCCACGGTGACCAGCGGTACGCCGATGCCGGCTCCACGGGTCATCTCCACGAGGGCCTGCAGGTAGCTCCGGTCGTCACCGTAGGCGCCATACTCGTTCTCCACCTGGACCAGCAGCACGGGTCCGCCCAGGGCGACCTGGTGCGGGCGCACGAGCGCGAGCACCTGGTGGAGGTACTTCTCGACCTCGTCGAGGAAGCGCGGCTCGTGGCGGCGGATCCCGACGCCCGGCTCCCGGAACAGCCACGGCGGCAGCCCGCCGTTGTCCCACTCCGCACAGATGAACGGCCCCGGACGCACGATCGCGTACAGGCCGGCCTCCCCCACCAGGCGCAGGAACCGCTGCAGGTCGAGGATGCCGTCGGTGTCGAAGACGCCCGGGCGGGGGCTGTGGGCGTTCCACGGCACGTACGTCTCGATGGTGTTGAGGCCCATCAGCCTGGCCTTCTCGATCCGGTCCGCCCAGTGGTCGGGGTGGACCCGGAAGTAGTGCAGCGCGCCGGAGAGGATCCGGAACGGCTCACCGTCGAGGAGGAAGTCGGTCTCGCCGATCGTGAACTCGGGCATGCCTACCTCTCGTGGGAGAACGGACGGCCGCCGCTGCGCGAGGTGCGGCGGCCGTCGGTCCCGTCAGTCGTGGGTCAGTTGACGCTGAAGCCCTGCTCGTTGCCGTACTTCACGAGCGCTTCCTGCCAGGCTCCCAGGCCGTCCTCGAGGGCGGAGTGGGTCTGGTAGGACTTGCCGACGGTGTCGCCGTAGATCGTGTCGGCGTACAGCTGGTACGGCAGGTACTGCCAGCCCTCGGCCACCTGCGTGGCTGCTTCGGTGAGCACCTGGTTGACCTGCTGGCCACCGAAGTAGTCGAGCTTCTTGTCGACGAACGCCGGGTCCTGCAGGTCCGCGACCGTGGCCGGGAAGCCACCGCTCTCCAGGAACGGCTCGACGCCCTCCTCGTGGTTGAGCCAGCGCACGAACGCCGCCGCCAGCGCGGGGTTCTTGCTCTGCTCCAGCACCGACTGGGTGCTGCCGCCGTTCTCGGCGGTCACCGGCTGCCCGTCGTACGTCGGCATCGGTGCGGCCCGCCACTTGCCCGCACCGTCGGGCACGGACTGCTCGAACACGCCGGGTGCCCAGGCACCGAGACCGATGGACGCGATGGTCCCGTCACCCAGCGCCTTGTACCACTCCTCGGTCCAGCCGGGGATGGTGCAGACCAGCTCGTCCTCGATGAGCTGGTTCCACACGCCCGTCCACTTCTGCGTGCCCTCGTCCTGCAGATCGATCGTGACGCTCTCGCCGTCGGACTGGAACGGCGTGCCACCGGCCTGCCAGATCATGCTGGTGGTGAAGCCGGCGTCACCGCTGTCGTTGGTGATGCACTGCGACGGGTTCTCCTTCTTGATGGTCCGGGCGGCCTCGACGTACTCGTCCCAGGTGGTCGGCACCTCGAGCTTGTGCTCGTCGAAGACCTGCTGGTTGTAGAAGAGCGCCATCGGACCGGAGTCCTGCGGCAGCCCGTAGAGGCCCTCGCCGGCCTGCACCGAGGCCCAGGTCGACGGCGTGTAGTCCGACTCGAACTCGTCGAAGCCGTACTGGCCCAGGTCGACCAGGTCGCCGGGCAGCGCGAACTGCGGCAGGGCCTTGTACTCGACCTGCGCCACGTCGGGGCCGCCGGAGCCGGCCTTGATCGCATTCTGCAGCTTCGTGTAGTGGTCGTTGCCGGTGCCGGCGTTGACCAGCTTCACGTCGACATTCGGGTACTGGTCCTCGAACGCCGCAACCTGGGCCTCGGCGGACGGGGTCCACGTCCAGTAGGTGATGGTGCCACCTTCCTCGAGGGCGGCGTCGAGGTCTGCGGCCGTACCTTCGCCTCCGCCTCCGCCGCCGTCGCCCGAGCCGCAGCCGGCGAGCACGGAGGCGGCTGTGAGGGCTGCCGCGACGAGGGCGATCCGGCGGGATCTGCGCCCATTGGTGATCAACATGGCGTTCCTTTCATTTCACTGTTTGACGCTTCCCGCGCTCAAGCCGGACTGCCAGAACCGCTGGAGGAGGAGGAAGGCGATGACGAGCGGGGCGATGGTCAGCAGGGAGCCGGTGACCACCAGGTTGTAGACGGGCTGCGCGTTCGCGCCCGTCGCCTGAGCGCTCCACTGGGTGAGGCCCACGGTGAGCGGATAGAGCTTCGGCTCGCTCAGCATGATCAGTGGCAGGAAGTAGTTGTTCCACGTCGAGACGACGGCGAACAGCAGCACCGTGACGATGCCGGGAGCGAGCAGGCGCAAAGAGACCGTGAAGAAGATCCGGATCTCGCCGGCGCCGTCGATGCGCGCCGCCTCGAGCAGCTCGTCCGGTACGGCGTCCGCGGCGTAGACCCACATCAGGTACAGGCCGAACGGGCTGATCAGCGAGGGGATGATGATCGCCCAGACCGTGTTGGTGAGCCCCATGTTCGAGAACATCAGGAACGTCGGCACCGCCAGCGCGGTGCCGGGCACGGCCACCGCGCCGATGATGACGGCGAAGACCGCCCGCCGTCCGGGGAAGCGGTACTTGGCCAGGCCGTAGCCGGCCGCGGTGGCCAGGAGGGTCGCGCCGCCGGCACCCACCACGACATAGAGAAGGGTGTTCGCCAGCCAGCGCAGGAAGATGCCGTCGCGGTAGGTCAGCGTGTCCCGGACGTTGCTGAAGAACGCGAACTCGTCGCCGACCCACAGCCCCGGGCTCGAGAACAGATCCGCCTGTGTCTTGGTGGCGCTCAGGATCAGCCACGCCAGCGGCACCAGCGTGTAGACGAGGAACAGCGCCATCAGCACGGTCAGCAGCGGCGACCGTCGCGGCGCCAGCGGCGACGTGCTCACCCGGCTCGTCATTTCATCGCCTCTCGTGAGCCGCGGAGCTGGACGGCGTACGCGATCACCGCGGTCAGCAGGCCCATCACGATCGCGACCGTCGCCGAGTAGTTGTACTGCTGCCCGCCGAAGGACAGGTTGTAGGCATAGAGGTTCGGCGTGTAGTAGGTCGTGATGATGTTGGGTTCCAGCGTGCGCAGGATGTTCGGCTCGTTGAAGAGCTGGAAGGTCCCGATGATCGAGAAGATCGTGGCGATCAGGATGGCCCCGCGCAGTGCCGGGATCTTGATCGAGAGCACGGTGCGCAGCTCCCCGGCGCCGTCGAGCGCGGCGGCCTCGTAGATCTCGCCGGGCACGGTGCGCAACGCGGAGTAGAAGATCAGCATGTTGTAGCCCACGAACTCCCAGGTCACGATGTTGGCGATCGAGGCGAGCATCCAGTTGCTGCTCAGCGGCGCGATCGAGGTGCCGAACAGCTCGTTGAAGTCGGCGGCCAGCCCGAAGTTGGTGCCGTACATGAAGCCCCACATCAGGACTGCCACGACGCCGGGAACGGCGTAGGGCAGGAAGATGAAGAGCCGGAAGAAGCTCGTGCCGTAGAGCCGGGCGCTGTCGATGGCCAGTGCGGCCACCAGGGCCAGACCGAGCATGATCGGCACCTGTACGACGAGGAACAGCAGGACTCGCAACGAGCCGTCCCAGAACTTGTCGTCGGTGAACACGTCGACGTAGTTGTCCAGACCGACGAACTCCGTGGTGCCGAAGAACGCCTGCGCACGGAAGAGGCTGAGGTAGGCGGCGTAGGCGATCGGCGACAGGAAGGTCAGCGCGAAGACCGCCAGGAACGGGCCGACGAAGATCCACCCCTTCCTGTCGCTGCGTGACCACCGGCGACCGGGCACGGGCGGTCGCCCACCACCGCTGGTCTCCCGGCTTCTCTCCAGCTGGGTCACGGTCCCACCTCCCTTCACCGCCATTCCCTGGCGGCCTGTTAACGTCAACAGGTACAGTGACGTACGACACATGTTGACGTCAACAGGTTGGCGGAAGGATTATTCGGTCCATGGCGACAGACAGCACGGCCGGGGCACCAGTTCCACGGCGGGGAGCCTCACAGGCCGACGTTGCCCGGATCGCCGGGGTCTCGGGACAGACGGTCTCGCGGGTCGCGAACGGCGCCCGCTACGTTGACGCGGCCACTCGGGAGCGGGTCCTGTCCGCGATGCGCGAGGTCGGCTACCGGCCCAACCGGGCGGCCCGGGCGCTGCGCAGCGGACGGTTCCAGAGCATCGGCGTGATCGCGTTCGAGCTCTCCAGCGTCGGCACCACCCACACGCTCGACGCGATCGCGGCCGCCGCCACCCAGACCGGGTACGCCATCAACCTGCTGCCGGTGCTCGACGCCACCCAGGACGCCGTTCGAGCGGCATTCGACCAGCTCGGCGAGCAGGCGGTGGACGGCATCATCATCCTGGTCGAGACGCACCGGCTCGACGGCGTCGCGGTGCCGGAGGGACTGCCGGTGGTCGTGGTCGACTCCAGCGCGGAGTACGACTACCCGATCGTCGACAACGACCAGGCCCTCGGAGCACGGTTGGCCACCGAGCACCTGCTCGACCTCGGTCACGAGACCGTCTGGCACGTCGCCGGGCCCGAGCTGTCCTATTCCGCGCGGCGTCGCCGGACGTCGTGGCAGGAGACGCTCGAGGCCCACGGCCGAACGGTGCCGCCAGTGCTGCCGGGCGACTGGTCGACCGGAGCCGGCTACGAGGCCGGCCTCCGGCTGGCCGACAACGAGGAGGTGACCGCGGTGTTCACCGCGAACGACCAGATGGCCCTGGGCCTCCTGAGGGCCCTGCACGAGCGCGGTCGCCGGGTCCCCGACGACGTCAGTGTCGTCGGCTTCGACGACATGGAGGAGGCGGCGTACTTCTGGCCGCCACTGACCACCGTCCACCAGTCGTTCGACGAGGTCGGCCGGGGCGCAGTCGATGCCCTGATCCGGGAGATCCAGTCCGGCGAGCACGAGCACCAGGAGGCCCTGGTGCGGCCCCGGCTGGTGGTCCGGGCCAGCACCGCCCCGCCCCGCGGGACGACCGCATGAGCCGGCGACCGCACCGCTGGGTGCGATGGCCCGAGTCGCTCGCGATCGAGAACGCTCGCGGACCGCTCGGCTTCGGAGCCGACTACAACCCCGACCAGTGGAGCCGGGAGGTGTGGGACGAGGACGTCCGGCTGATGCATCAGGCCGGGGTGAACATCGTCTCCCTCGGGATCTTCTCCTGGGCCCGCCTGCAGCCGGCCGCGGACACCTGGGACTTCGCATGGCTCGACGAGGTGATGGACCTGCTGCACACCCACGGCATCGCCGTCGACCTCGCCACCGCGACCGCCTCGCCGCCGCCCTGGTTGAGCGCCCGGCACCCGGAGATCCTTCCTGTCACGCGCACCGGCGAGACCATGTGGCCGGGCTCCCGGCAGCACTGGCGGCCGACGTCACCAGTCTTCCGACAGCACGCCCTGGCGGTCGTCGAGATGATGGCGAGCCGGTACGCCCACCACCCGGCGCTCGCCGCCTGGCACGTCTCCAACGAGCTCGGTTGCCACAACCTCTACGACTACTCCGACGACGCCGCGACGGCGTTCCGCGCCTGGCTGTCGCAGAGGTACGGCGACCTCGACGGCCTCAACCACGCCTGGGGCACCGCGTTCTGGTCGCAGCGCTACAGCGACTGGAGCGAGGTGCTGCCGCCGCGGCTGACGCCCACCATTCCCAACCCGACACACCAGCTCGACTTCAAGAGATTCTCCTCCGACGCCCTCAAGGTCTACCTGCGCGCCGAGCGGGAGATCCTCGACCGGCTGACCCCCGACGTACCGGTGACCACGAACTTCATGGTGATGGACCACTTCGACGGCATCGACTACGCCGACTGGGCGGCCGAGGTCGACTTCGTCTCCAACGACCACTACACGCTCGTCGACGACCGCGCCCGCGACGAGCTGTCGTTCTCGGCCAACCTGACCAGTGGCATCGCCGGCGGTGAGCCGTGGTTCCTGATGGAGCACTCGACCAGCGCGGTCAACTGGCGCGCGATCAACCCGCCCAAGGCGGACGGCGCGCTGGTGCGGGACTCGCTCACCCACGTGGCGCACGGTGCGGACGCCGTCTGCTTCTTCCAGTGGCGGCAGTCCGTGTCCGGCGCGGAGAAATACCACTCGGCGATGGTGCCCCATGCCGGCGAGGACAGCGAGGGCTATCGGACGGTGGTCCGGCTGGGCGGGCACCTCGAGCGGCTCGCCTCCGTCGTCGGGTCGCGGCGACAGCAGGCCCGGGCCGCGATCCTCTTCGACATCGAGTCGTCGTGGACCCTCGGCCTGGAGGCCAACCCGAGCTCCTCGGTGAGCCATCGGGCGGAGGCGCTCGACTGGTACGTCGCGTTCCTCGCGCTCGGCGTCCGAGTTGACGTTCTGCCCGTCGGCGCGCCGCTCGACGGGTACGACGTGGTGGTGGCGCCGGTGCTGCACGTGATGCCGGCCGCGACGGCCGACCTGCTGGCGGAGTTCGTCGACCGCGGTGGCCACCTGGTCACGACGTACTTCTCCGGCGTCGTGGACGAGAACAACCACGTGTGGCCGGGTGGTTACCCGGGTGCGCTGCGCGACCTGCTCGGCATCCGCATCGAGGAGTTCGGGCCGCTCCTGGACGGGTGCGAGGTCGTTCTCGACGACGGCAGTACCGGGACGCGGTGGACCGACCGGATCACCGCGACGACTCCCGACACACAGGTCCTCGCGTCGTACAAGACCGGTCTGCAGGAGGGCCGCCCCGCAGTGACCCGACGGGCCCTGGCTCACGGCTCGGCCACCTACGTCTCCACCCGTTTGGGTGCGGATGGTCTCGAGCCGCTGCTGGCCCGACTGCTCGAGGCCGCCGGGGTGGACAGCGAGCTGCCCGCGGGGCTTCGCGGCCGGGTGGAGCTCGCGATCCGCGCAGACGGCGAGAGGGAGCACTGGTTCCTGGTCAACCGGACCGACCATGTGGTCGACCTCGGCGAGCTGGGCGACCTCGGCGAGCCGATGTTCTCCTCGGGTGCCGATCTCGGCGTCGCCGAGCTGGCGGGCTCCGAGGTGGCCGTGTTCACCCGCACCGCCCGATGACCAGCGAGACCCGCCCAGCCCGCGGCGTGCACCTCCGGCGAGGCGACACCAGCCTGGTGGTCCGGCTCGACTCCACCGAGCTCCCGTGCATCCTCCACTGGGGACCGGATCTCGGCGAGACCGCGGCCGAGCACCTTCCCGACCTTCTCCGCTCGCTGGAGATGCCGAGCCTCGACGGGGCGATCTACCAGCACTCGTGGGCATCCGTGCTGCCGCAGCAGACCAGTGGCTGGGTGGGTCGTCCAGGTCTGCTGGGCAGCCGCGCCGGCCAGGCCTGGGCGCTCACCTTCGACTCGGTGGAGCACACGGTCACCGAGTCGACCGACTGCACCCGGCTCACCAGCGTCGCGCTGGACGGGCCGGCCGGTGTGGAGGTGACCACCGAGATCGAGCTGTTCGGGAACGGTCTGCTGCGCCTGCGTGCCTGCGTGCGGAACCTGGCGGCGACGCCGTACGAGGTGACGCTGCTCGAGCCGGCTCTGCCGGTGCCGGCCGAGGCCGACGAGCTCCTCGACATGGCAGGGCGGCACGCCCACGAGCGCACCCCGCAGCGCCACGCGTACACCCAGGGACAGCACGTCCGCGAGGCCTGGGGCGGTCGTCCCGGCCACGACTCGGCCACCGTGCTGTGTGCCGGCCGGTCCGGGTTCGGCTTCCGTGCCGGTCGGGTCTGGGGTGTTCACCTCGGCTGGAGCGGCAACCAGGTGCTCTGCGCCGAGAACTCCTTCACCGGCTGGAAGCTGCTGCGCGGCGGCGAGCTGCTCATGCCCGGCGAGATGGTGCTGGGCCAGGACGAGACCTATGCCTCGCCTTGGCTGTACGCCTCCTGGGGCGAGGGGCTCGATGCCTTCTCCGGCCGCTTCCACGAGCACCTGAGGGCGCGGGACGTGCACCCACGGCGCGCGCGACCCGTACTCCTCAACACCTGGGAGGCGGTCTACTTCGACATGGACCTGCAGAAGCTCGTCGAGCTCGCCGAGCGTGCAGCCGAGCTGGGCGTCGAGCGGTACGTCCTCGATGACGGCTGGTTCAAGGGGCGGCGCGACGCCACGAGGTCCCTGGGTGACTGGGTCGTGGACGCGGACGTGTTCCCGGACGGCCTCACTCCACTGGTGAAGACCGTGCAGGGCCTGGGCATGGAGTTCGGGCTGTGGTTCGAGCCCGAGATGGTCAGCCTCGACTCCGACGTGGCCCGGGAGCATCCCGAGTGGATCCTCGGCACCCACGCCGGTCCCGGCATCAGTTCGCGAAACCAGCACGTCCTCGACCTCTCCAACCCGAACGCCTGGGACCACGTGCTCGGCCAGATCTCGGCGCTGGTGGAGCGCTACGACATCGCCTACATCAAGTGGGACCACAACCGTGCGCTGACCGGCGCGGGCCGCGGGCGAGACCACAGGCCCGCGGTCCACCTGCAGACGCTCGCGGCCTATCGCCTGATGGACGCACTCCGTGCCCAGCATCCCGCGCTCGAGATCGAGTCTTGCTGCGGGGGCGGCGGGCGCCTCGACCTGGGAGTCCTCGAGCGGACCGACCGGGCCTGGGTCTCCGACTGCATCGACGCGCACGAAGGGCACCGTCTGGTCCGGTGGACCGGGCTGACCCTCCCGCCCGAGCTGATGGGCACCCACGTGGGATCGAGCACCGACCACACCACCGGACGCCAGCACACCCTGCGCTTCCGCGCCGGCACCGCCGTGTGGGGACACCTCGGCATCGAGTGGGACCTCACCACCATGGCGGACGAGGAGCGCGAGGAGCTCCGGGCCTGGATCGCGCTGCACAAGCGGTTCCGTGGCCTGCTCCACGCCGGCCGCGTCGTGCGGGCGGACACAGTGCACGACGGCCTGCAGCTGGACGGCGTGGTCGCCCCGGACGGGCGCGAGGCGCTGTTCCGTCTGTCGGCGCTCGACCACACCCTGGGCCAGCCGGCCGGCCGCATCCGGTTCCCCGGCCTGACCCCGGAGACGGCGTACCGGGTGACGCCGGTGCCGCTTGCGGTGTCACCCAAGGACCGCCCACGACCCGCGTGGTACGACGGCGGCGCGGTGATGAGCGGCCGACTCCTCGACGAGGTCGGCGTGGTCGCGCCTCTGCTGGAGGCCGACGACCTGGTCATCGTGCACCTGGTCGCGGAGGTGGCGTCGTGACCGTCACCGTCGGGGCCGGGCGCGACACCCAGGATTCGTGGCTCGTTCGTGCCTTGTTGGTCTGGCCACGTTCCACCTGACGTACGGATCCTGTTGCCTGGCTCACGCCTTGCCGCTCGGGCTCGCATGCCAGCCATCGCCAGCAACAGGACCCCCACATGAACCAGATCAAGTTGGTCGTCGCCGGCGCAGTGGCCCTTCTGGGTGCGATCGCCTTCAGCGGACACTTCTCGGACCCCGCACCATCCGCCAGCGGAGAGGCGAGCGCCGCGGTCGAGAGCAGCAACACCCTTCGGATCGGTGTCGACAGCACCGAACCCGTCTACTACGAGAGCGGCGGCGCGACGAAGGGCTTCGACTACGAGATGGCGCACAGCGTCGCCGAAGGCATGGGCGTCGAGCCTGAGTTCGTGGCGATGGACTTCAACGAGCTCTTCCCGGCCCTGCGAGCGGGAAAGATCGACATGATCGGGGCCCAGGTCACGAGCACCTCAGAGCTCGAGCGGGAGTTCGACTTCAGCGCGCCGTACTTCTCGACGTACGTCGCCTTCCTCACCCCCGAGGGATCGGCCATTCACACGCGCCGTGACGTCAACGGGAAGAAGATCGCGGTCGTCGACGGCGCCGTCCAAGGGTCCTACCTCGAAGAGAAGTACCAGGACGTCCAGATCGTCAGGGCCATCAACGTGGGCGCTGCCATCGAGCTGATCGAGCGAGGCGAAGCGGACGCGTTGTTCCACGGAGCTCCGTACGCTCAGTCGATCATCAAGGACGCACCCATAGCCCTGGAAGAGCCGATCGTCTACCCGGTCAAGGACGCCCCGATCGGATTCGTGATGCGCTCCGGCGACCAGCGCAAAGAGCAGATCGACGAGGTCCTGAAGGACATGGTCCTCGACGGTGAGTGGCTGAGGATCAAGACCGCCTACTTCGAGGCAGACCCGCTCTCCGACGTGTTCCGCGACAAGGGATCCTGAACCGTTTCCGCCACATATCCCCACCGGTCCGTGATACACGGGAGTGACACCCGAAGAACATCCTGGTAGGCCGGGAGGTCCGTCACATGGAAACCTCGGCGCTCGTAGCGGTCCTCGCGACGATCGTCGCGTGGTGCGTCCTCGCAGGCCGCCTCCAACAGCTGGGGCTCACCGCCCCCATCGTGTTCGTGGCAGGCGGCTGGGTGTTCGCGGACGTACTCGGTCTTCTCGAGCTCGGGGCCGAACCCGAGCTGGTCAAGGTCATCGCCGAGGTCACCCTCGTCTGGGTCCTCTTCGCGGATGCATCGCGGGTCCGGCTCGGGCAGTTCCAACGCGATCTGGGCACCTACGTTCGGCTGCTCGGCGTCGGTCTGCCGCTGACGATCGCCATCGGCACCGGAGCCGCGATGATCGTGCTCGGCTTCGACCCGTGGGCAGCGCTTCTGGTCGGCGCCGCGCTCGCGCCGACGGATGCCGCCCTCGGTGCACCCGTCATGTCGAACCCGCACGTGCCCGCGAAGGTGCGAAGCGTTTTGAACGTGGAGAGCGGGCTCAACGATGGCATCGCCACCCCGATCGTGCTGGTGGCCATCGCCGGTGTCGCGGTCGAGGAGGGGGTGCACGGTGTCGAGAGCCCCGGCGGCGCGGTCGTCTCCCTGCTGGTCGGCCTCCTCGCGGGCATCGTCGTCGGCAGCGTGGGCGGCCTGGTCACCAGGCGCGCACGCGAGCGCGGCTGGCTGTCCGAGGAGCTCGGCGGCCCGGCCGTTCTCGCACTCGCCCTGCTGGCGTACACCGCGGCACTGTTCACGGACGGGAACGGGTTCGTCGCCGCCTTCGTGGGCGGTCTGGTCTTCGGGAACGTTGCCGGGCGAAGCGGCGAGAAGGAGGTCTACTTCGTCGACCAGTCCAGTGACATGGCCTCGATGATCAGCTGGCTGATCTTCGGCGCGCTGGCGATTCCGGTCATCCAGGGGTCGTGGAGCTGGGCGATGCTGGGCTACGCCGTGCTCAGCCTGACCGTCGTTCGCATGCTGCCGGTCGTCCTGGCACTGCTCGGTGCGGGGCTCGATCGCTACAGCGTGGTGTTCGTCGGCTGGTTCGGCCCGCGCGGCCTGGCCTCGGTCATCTTCGCGTTGATCGCGCTGGAGGATCTCCACGCCGCGGGTGCGGACGTGGTCGCAGTCATCTCGCTCACGGTTCTGCTCAGCGTGATGGCGCACGGCTTCAGCGCCGTACCGGCGGCGAACCGGTTCGCCGCGAAAGGACCCCGTGCAGATGAGCCTGGCTAGGAGCCGAGGAGCCCGATCGAGATCACCTGCCGGACCGCATCGCTCCGCGAGGTGACGCCCAGCTTCCGGTAGATCGAGGCGACCTGCGAGCTGACGGTGTTGCGGGAGACGAACAGTCGCTCGCCGATCTCCCCGATCGTGAGGTGGGTCTGGAGGTAGGGCAGCAGGCGCAGCTCGGCCGGGCTCAGGGGCGGCCTGCCAGCGGTGACGCGTTCTGAGGAGTTGATCCTGGCGCGCAGCCTCGCGACCTGGTCGACCAGCACCCCGAGGTCCGGTCGGCGCTGCAGCACGTCGTCGATCTCGCGCAGCAGGTGCCGGGCGGACGTCTGGTCGCCGCGTGCCCAGAACACCCTGGCCAGCTGGAGGCGACTACGCACGGCCAGGTGCGGCAGTACGTACGTGCAGGACGGACGCGCACGCATAGCCCGCGTCAGCTGCCGGTCCACCTCACCGAGATTCCCGTCGTGCAGCCCGAGCCGGGCAGCGGCCGCGAACGCGAGGACGCTCATCGCGTAGTCGTACATCCGGTGCTTCTCGACGACGGCGAGGGCGAGAGCCACCCGCTCCGCCGCCTCGTCCCATCGTCCGCGTTCCATCGCCAACAGCGCGAGCTCGGCCTGAGCGTCGACGATGCTGTCGGTGTTGCCGAGCTCGGCTCCGGCGGTGGAGCTCTCGGCGAACAGGGCAGCGGCCCGCTCGACGTCCCCGATGAGCAGATGCGCCTCGGCCGCGCCGGCCAGGGCGGTGTCGCGCCAGGGGCTCCACGGCGGTTCCTGTGCCATGGCGAGGTCGGCATCACGCATCATCGCCGCGGGTCCCGCCGGGCACATGGCGGCCCGCAACATGGCGCGCGCTGACTCGAACGATGCAGTGCCGTCCATCGGCACCCAGTCGTACTCCGCAGCCTCTGCCACGGCAGCCCAGCGCTGCGCCCCGAGGGGGTCGCCACCCAGGACGTCCATCCAGGCGGCCAGTACGGCCAACGGAGGGTGTTCCTCGATGGCCGAGTCACCGAGCGCGGACAGCCACCGCCCCACGGTCGACATCTGCCCGGCGCTGTAGGTCGGCAGCACCAGCTGCGTCGTGATCTGGACGCACCGATCACGCTCTGGCGTGTTCAGCAGGTGCTCGAGGGCCATCGCCGAGGACTCGTTGGCCTCGAACCAGTCGGCGGCCCGCAGGTGCAGCTTCGCGACGACATCGGGTTCGACCCGGCGCAGCTCTCCGAGCAGAAACTCTCGATACAGCGGGTGATAGCGGTACCACTCCCGCCGCCGGTCGAGCGGGAGCAGGAACGAGTTGGATCCCTCGAGCGCGAGAAGGCGATCCTGACCGTCGGTATCCCCCGAGAGCGCATCGCACAGGGAGCCACAGAGGCGGTCGAGCACAGCGGTACGCCGCAGGAACCGTTGCGTCGCCTCGTCCTGCTGGCTCAGGGACTCCCGGTACAGATAGTCGGCCACGTACCGGTCGTCGCCGGAGATGGTCGACACGTCCTGTCTCGTGTCCCGGGCGATCATCGCCGCCAGGTGCAGGCCGGCCGCCCAGCCCTCCGTCCGTTCGGTCACCCTCAGCGCCTGTTCGCGCGTGAGCGGCACCTGTGCCGCGGTGAAGATCTGCTCGGCACCCGTCACATCCAGCGCCAGGTCGGGCCCCAGCACCTCGAGGACCGTGCTGGAGGCGCGCAGCCGAGCCAGGTGCGGCTGCTCGACCCGGCTCGCCGACACCAGCTGGGAGCCGACCGGAACACCGGAGATGACCACGCTCAGCACATCGTGGCAGGCCGAGGAGTGCAGCTCGTGCAGGTCATCCACCATCAGCACGAAAGGTTCCGGGCTTCGGCTGAGGGCTGCGGCGAGGCGAGGTGCGGCGCGACCCAGCGGCGAGACGCCCAGACCGCTCACGTCGGCGACCACGCCCTGTTGATCCGGCACGGCCCGCGCGTACGCCGAGGCGAGCAGCACGAGGAGGGCGCTGGAGTCGTCGTCCAGGCGGTCGAGCGACACCCAGCCGACCGGGCGGTCCTCGGCCTGTGCCCACTGCGCCAGGAGGGTGGACTTGCCGTAGCCGGCGGGCGCGGTGATTCCGACCGACGGCGCGCCGCTGCTCCGGGCCGCCTCGATCAGAGGGGCCCTGCTCACCAGTCTGAGCGGCAGCTCGGGAACCGAAAGCTTGACGTCCAGCAGAACGTCGTCGAGCCCGGCAGCCGTTCGCGCGGCTTCGCCAGCGTCTTCCACTCTTTGCACGCTAGAGATCCGGGCAGCCCGACGTCTCATCCCTGACGGATGACTTGTGGGTTGACCCGGCGGAGTCTCGGCCACCTTCTCAGTCCTGGCGGCCTCACGTTTCACACAATGAGGATGATTCGCCAACGGGTCCCGGCGACCAGATTGAGATCGTCCGTTCACTTCACGACCCGACACCGAGTCCGTCGTGGTCGGCGGCAATCCAAGGAGCGTCCCGTCATGACCGAACAGACCCCATTGAACGAAGAGACCACCTGGCGGGCGCAGGAGCCGCCGCCCAGTGGCTTGGCGACCGGCTTCATCATGTTCGCCGGCGTGATGATGATCATGGCCGGCAGCTTCCAGGCCTTCTCCGGCCTGGTCGCCATCTTCGAGAACGAGTTCTACGTCACGACCCCCAACTACCTGCTCCAGCTCGACGCCACCAGCTGGGGCTGGATCCACCTGCTGCTGGGACTGCTCGTCGTGTTCGCGGGCTTCGCTGTGCTCAACGGCATGGTCTGGGGTCGCATCATCGGAGTCGTCCTGGCCGTACTGAGTGCCTTCGCCAACTTCGCGTTCCTCCCGTACTCGCCGTTCTGGTCGATGCTGATCATCGCTGTCGACATCTTCGTCATCTGGGCGCTGACTGTGCACGGGCGCGACATCACCCGCTGACCTGGCCGGTTCGTCCACTTCGGGTGATGTCGCGGGCGGACCCTCCAGACAGCCTGAGGAGTGGCCTCGTTCGAGGCCAGTCCCACGACCACCGAAGGGTTGCCATGTCAGACATGACCGCATCCGACACCCCCGTCCTCGACCTGCTCGCCACCATGACGGCCGAGTCCGTGCAGGTATCGAGCCTCGACGTACAGTCCATCGCTCTCGTCCGACTCGCTGCCCTCGTCGCGAGCGACGCTCCGGCCGTCTCCTACGCGTTGAACCTCGCGATCGCCGACGAGGTCGGCCTCGACGTCGAGGCCGTCCGCGGTGTGCTCGCGGCGATCGCACCCATCGTCGGGACGTCGCGGGTCGCAGCGGCGACCAGCCGCATCGTCCTGGCGATCGGAGTCGGCATCGAGCAGGCATCCGCGCAGATGGCCGACGACGAACCGAACTGACGCGCCATGTCGAACGACTCGCCCATCACACGCGAACTCCGAGAACCCACCGACGACCCCGTCGTCACCACCGCAGACCGACCCTCACGAGGCCGCTCGATCGCGGCGGTGATCTGTTTGGTGCTGGCCGGGTTGTTGACCACGCCTGCTGCGGTGGCCTACTGGGGGCAGCGCACTTTGAACGACGCCGAGCGATACGTCGAGACCGTCGGCCCTCTGATCGAATCTCCCGAGGTGCAGGACGTGATCGCGACCCGGGTCACCGGGGCGATCCAACAACAGGTCGACGTCGAGGCGATCCTCAACACCGCGTTCGCCGGCGTGATCGACGACAGACCGCGCCTGGAGCAGCTCGTGGCGCCACTCGCCGCGGCCATCAACGGTCTGGTGGAGCGCGAGGTCCGCGCGTTCATCGCCTCCGACGAGTTCGCCGACATCTGGGTCCTGGCCAACACCAGAGCCCAGCAGACCCTCCAGCGAATCCTGAACGGCGACGACTCCGGTGCCGTGTCGCTCCAGGGCGAAGAGGTCGTGCTCGACGTCGACGAGGTCATCGAACGAGTCAAGGAGCGACTTGTCGCCCGGGGTCTGACCATCGTCGAGAACGTGCCCATCCCCGAGACCGACCGTCAGATCGTACTGATGGAAGCACCCCAGCTCAGGCAGGTGCGCACGATCTACGCCTTCTCGAACCCGGTCGCCCAGTGGCTCCTTCCCGTGGTCGGGGTCCTGTTCCTGGCCGCCTTGGTGCTGGCCCGCCGCCGCCCACGGATGGCGGTGTGGATCGGGGCGGTCGTGGCTGCCAACGCCCTGCTGCTGGCGTGGGTGCTGTCCATCGGGCAGCAGATGTTCATCAACGCGCTCTCCGGCACCGACTTCGGCCCGGCGAGCAGGGTCTTCTTCGACACCCTGCTCGCCTACCTGGAACGCGGCCAGCAGGTGGTCCTGTGGCTCGGTCTGGTGATCGTGGTCGCCGGCTGGTTCGCCGGTTCCAACAGGTCCGGCACCACCGCACGTACAACCATCGGCGGGGGTCTCGAGAACCTCGGCGCTCGCTTGGGAGACGGCCCCGTCGGCGGAGCGGGCCGCTGGGTCGCCGCCAACGTGGCCTGGCTGCGAGTCGCCGTGGTGGCGTTGGGCGGCGTGGTCCTGCTCTGGGGCAACAACGTCACGATGGACCGACTCTGGTGGTCCCTGGCTCTGGTCCTCGGTCTGCTGGTCGTTCTCCAGGTTCTGGTCGGAGCCGGCCGGCCCAGGGAGCCAACCGCCTCCCTGGGCTCCAGCCCGGCGACCTAGAGCATGTGGTGACCTCGATCGGTCACCCGTCGCCCAACGCCCGCTCGATGACCTCGACCACCTTGGGCCGCAGGTCGCTGGCTGCGATCACCTCGTCCACCGAGCCGACCTCCACGGCACGGTGGATGTCGTGCACGTCGTCGAACTCGGCCGCGACCTCGGCGATCTTGTCCGCCCGCAGCTGAGCGCGGAGCTCGGCCAGCTCGACGACGAGCTCGCCGCGCTCCCCGTCCTCGGCGTGGTCGATGCGCTCCTCGAGCGCGGCGACCCGTGGGTCCGCCGCCGCCCGCTTGGAGACCTCCGCAGCGAACACGACGGCCGCCGCAGGAGCGCCACCGAGGACCGAGGCGTACGAACCCTCGATGGCGAGCACCGTCATCGACGGGTTCAGGTGCTTGGAGAACACCACGAACGCACCGCCGTGGTAGCGGGAGATGACGCAGAAGACGATCGGGCCCTCGAAGTTGACGACCGCGCGGCCGATCTCGGCGCCGTACTCGAGCTGCAGGTTGCGCATCGACTCCGGGGAGCCGTCGAAGCCGGACAGGTTGGCGAGCACCACCAGCGGCCGGTTGCCCGATGCCGCGTTGATCGCGCGCGCGACCTTCTTCGACGACCGCGGGAACAGGGTGCCCGCGGTGTAGGTGTCCGGACCGTCGGTGGGAGGGAAGCCGGCGCGCGGCACCGGCTTGGACTCGATGCCGACCAGGCTGACCGGGTAGCCGCCGATCCGGGTGTCGACGACCACGGCGGTGTCGGCATCGGCCATGCCGGCCCACCGCTCGAGCATCTCGTGGTCGGCGTCGGCCAGCGCCCGCATCACCGTGCGGATGTCGAAGGGTCGCTTGCGGTCGGGGTTGTGCTCGGCCGAGAAGATCTCGCCGACGCATGCGAAGTCACCCTCGTGCGGGAAGGACGACACGTCGCGGTCGATCGGGTCTGAAGTCGGCGCGCGGCGCGGCCCGGTCTCGCCGGGGACCACGTAGCTGTGCTCGTAGTGCGCCATGAGCACCCGGAAGGCACCGGCCAGGTCGGGCACCCAGTACTGCGCCTGACCGTTCGGGCCCATCACCCGGTCGTAGCCGCCGATGCCGTGGTTGTCCTCGGCGGACACACCGCCGGAGAAGTCGAGCGACTGCTTGCCGGTCAGCACCATCGCGCTGTCCGGGGTCATCACCAGGATGCCCTTGGTGTGCATCAGCATCGTCGCTTCTGCGTTCCAGTAGGGCTGGGCGCCGACGTTGATCCCGGCGACGACGATGTTGATCTCGCCGCCGTCCTGGGTGAAGTGGACGATCCGGCGCAGCGCGGCGGCGACCCAGTCCATATTCTCGGTGCCGCTCTCCATCGAGATCCGGGCACCGGCCGACACCGCGAACCACTCGACCGGGATCTGCATCCGCTCGGCGAGGTCGATGGCCGCGATCACCCGGGCGCACTCGGGCTCCGAGAGCGCGCCGAGCGACTTGAGCGGGTCACCGCAGAGCACGACTCGGCTGATGCCGTCGGGGTAGAGAGAGCTCGGCGTGGTCACGACGGCGACGATGATGCCGGCGCTGTTGAGTCCGGGAGCACGATCGACGGGTACGAGTACGCCGTCGGCGTCGAGGTCGTGCTCGACGACCGTGCCGCTGCCGGCCAGGGCGCGCTGGAGCTCGTAGGGGTAGACGAGGCCGCGGCGTCGGGCGCGCAGCACCTTGGCGGCGTACTCGTCCATCGGGGCGAGCGGCTCGGTGGGCGGCTCGATGACGTCGGCCACGACACCCGCGCCTGGCTTGGCGTGGAAGCGGATGGCCAGCGGGGTCGGGGCGTCGCCGTCCTGCCCGGCCACGCGGCCCTGCGCGAGCACCTCCTCGATCCCGGCGCCCTCGCTGAGCGGGGTGATCTTGCTCTGCAGCGCGGTGATCTGGTCGAGATCCGCCTCGACGACCGGCCACACCGTCACCCACACGTGGTTGATGTCGAGCTTGGTGCCCTCGCGGCCCCGGGCGGAGCGTACGCGGCGGATCGCCTCGAGGCAGTTCTCCACGGCCCGCTCGACGTGCGGCAGCGCGATCACGCGGCCCTCGTCGTCGCGGACCACGGCGAGCTGTCGGGCCTGGGCCGCCGCGACGAGGCGGCGGTCGGCCGGGTTGGCCCGGGCGACGCACTCGTAGAGCAGGACGTCGTCGGGCGCGGCGAGCCTGGTGACGTCGAACTCGCTGAGCCGCCACAGGTTGAGCCTGCGACCGACCATCGGGTGCATGCCCCGGACCAGGCTGTCCTCGACCAGCTCGGCGGTCGGGGTGTGAGGGGCGCCGTCTGCGTGGTGGCGGTAGGTGAAGTAGTCGATGGGCTGCGGCGCGGCATGGCAGACCGCGATCGAGACACGGCGGGCGCGGCGGGCGAACTCGTGGCCGGCGAGCATCTTGGCGAGCTCGGACGAGGCGAGGTCCGGATCGGCGGGCGCGTCGGTCCAGCGCAGGTAGATCTCGACGACGTCGTCGTGGTCGGAGCTCAACGCCGAGGTGATGGCAGCACCGAGTGGGCCGTCGGGACGGGCGAGCTCCGTCACGTCGCCGATGGTGGACACGACTCGGGTCGCACCCTTCTCGTCAGTGGCGTACTCGGCGTGCGCGAGCGGGCGTCCGCCGTCGTCTATGCCGGTGACGGTCAGGTCGTGCAGGTGGTAGTCGCGGTAATGGCGCCGGATCAGCACCTCCAGCAGCGGCTCGCGCTCGGGAATACCCTCGACCAGCCGGTCCCGGAGGAATCCGACCAATGGCTCGGGGACAGCCGCTAGTGCATCGATGCGGGCGGCCCGGTCAGGGGCGTCTGGGTCGGTGAGGGCGGCGACCTCGGCCGACACTCCCTCCAGCACCGCGCGGCGCTCGTCATCGACCAGCGCCTGGTCGAACCAGCCGAACCGGACCGAGCGAGCCAGGTCGCCGACCACGGCGAACCGGCGCTGCGTGGCGCGCACCATCCGCTCCAGCAGCGCGCGGACCGCAGCGGCGTCCTCCGACGCCGGCGGCGGGTCGCCGAGCCAGCGCTGCAGCACCCCGATGGCGACGTCGACGTCGGAGGGATGCTGCTGGGCGAGGAAGATGCGGAACACCGCACGCTCGAGCTCCGGCGTACGTTCGAGGTCGGAGACCCCGTAGTGCGCGAGGACCCGCAGCAACTTGTCGCGGAAGTGGTCCGGGAGCGCGCCTCGGTCGGGGTCGAGACTGCGCAGGTAGGTGTGGAAGTACTCCCGCGAGCTGTGCACGCGCAGCTCGGTGGACGGCTCGTCACCGGCCGGACGGTTGCGGCTGAGCTCGGCGAAGTCGGTGAACAGGGCCAGCAGGTCCATCTCGGTGCGGAGGGTGTCCGCGGGCGCACCGGTGGAGCGAGAGGCCAGATGAGCGGCGAGCAACGCCGGACGCTGATCCTCCTCGACGTCGTAGCCGAGCAGCAGGCTGCTCAGGTCGTCCAGCGCCCCGTTGCTGCGGCCCCGCTCGGTGGTCGGCTCGGGCAGATCGAGGTCGGCCAGGGTGGCAGTGGTCGCCTCGCCCTCGGCCTCGCCGGTCGGCTCGAGGCGCAGCAGCGGCGCCGCGGTCTCGACCTGGCTCCCGACCCGGACCAGGAGCTCCTTGACCCGGCCGGTGAACGGCGCGGTCAGTGCGGTCTCCATCTTCATCGACTCGAGCACCAGCACGGGGTGCCCGGCTGCCACCTCGTCGCCGACGGCGAGCGGAGTGGAGACGACGAGCGCCGGCGCGGGGGCGCGGACCATGCCGCCCTCGTCGCGGCTGACCCGGTGCATCACGTTGTCGACCTCGACCAGATGGACGGGGCCGTGGGTGGCGGTCACCAGCCGGTAGCGGTGGCCGTCGACGGTGAGCCGGCCGTGCACCTCGTCGATCCGTTCGAGGGTGGCGGTGAGGGTGCGCCGCTCGCCGCCGGCCGTGATGGTGACCTGGTAGCGGGCGGGTCCGGACTGCCGCACGGTCAGGGCGTACGTCGCCCCGCGCAGCTTGAGCTCGATGGTGCGGGCAGGGTCGTGCTGGATCTGGGGCCGGCCCCCCTGGGCGGTCTGGAGCATGCGGGCGATCTCGCCGCGCTCGGCCTCGTCGTACCCCTCGATCGCGGCGGCGACGAGCGCGACGCCGGCGTGCCGGGCCGCCTGGAGCCGTCCCTCGCCGCGCACCCGGTCGATCCACCCGGTGTCGGCCCAGGCCGGGCTGCCGGTGGTGACCTCGGGCTGGTCGAGGAGGTCGAGGATGAAGCTCTTGTTGGTCGCGCCACCGTCGATGATGACAGTGGTCTCCCCCATCGCCCGGCGCAGCCGCGCCAGCGCCTGCTCGCGGTCGGCGCCCCAGGCGATCACCTTGGCGATCATCGAGTCGAAGTCGGCCGGGATGGTGTCGCCCTCGGCCACGCCGGTGTCGACCCGGATGCCGGGGCCGGCGGGGAACTCGAGGCGGCTGATCCGGCCCGGAGCGGGCGCGAAGTCGCGGTCCGGGTCCTCGGCGTTGAGCCGGGCCTCGACCGCGTGGCCGCGCTCGACCGGACGGTCGCCGGTGAGCGGTACGCCGGAAGCGACCTGGATCTGCAGCGCGACCAGGTCGGTGCCGGTCACGGCCTCGGTGATGGGGTGCTCGACCTGGAGGCGGGTGTTGACCTCGAGGAAGGCGAACGTCTTCTCGCCCGGGTGGTAGAGGAACTCGACGGTGCCGGCTCCGGCGTAGCCCACCGCTGTGGCGAGCCGCTCGGCAGACGCCTTGAGCTCGGCGGCCTGCTCCTCGGACAGCAGCGGGGAGGACGACTCCTCGATGACCTTCTGGTTGCGCCGCTGCACGGAGCAGTCGCGTACGCCGATCGCCCAGGCGGTGCCCTGACCGTCGGCGATCACCTGGACCTCGACATGGCGGGCGTCGGTGACCAGCTTCTCGAGGAATACGACGCCGCTGCCGAACGCCCGCTCCGCCTCGTCCCGGGTTCGCTGGTACGCCTCGGCGAGCTCGGCACCGGAGGTGACCTTCCGGATGCCGCGACCACCGCCACCGGCGGTGGCCTTGAGCATGAGCGGGTAGCCGATCTCCTCGGCGCTGGCGAGTGCCGACTCGAGGTCGTCCACGCCGCCGCGGCTCCAGGGAGCCACCGGGACGCCGACCTCCTCGGCGATCAGCTTCGAGCCGATCTTGTCGCCCAGCTTCCGCATGGCCTCGGCGCTGGGACCGATGAAGGTGACACCCAGCCGGTCGCACAGCTCGGCGAAAGCTGGGTCTTCGGCGACGAAGCCCCAGCCGACCCAAGCGGCGTCGGCCCCGGAGGCGACCAGCGCCTGCTCGAGGACGGCGAGATCGAGGTAGGGGCGATCCGCGGCCGCGCCGAGCAAGTAGGCCTCGTCGGCCTCGCGTACGAACGCCGACCCGGCGTCGACGTCGGTGTGCAGCGCGATGGTGCGGATCATCCCAACGGATGTATCCCGCGCGCTGAGGTCGCGGACGGCATGGATCAGACGCATCGCGGCTTCACCGCGGTTGACGATGGCAATTCGAGAGACCTGTGGCACGGTGCAGACCCTTTCATCAGGCGCCGCCCCTGTGACCGCTTAACTCCGACAGGCTTCTGATGGATTCCTTGTCGATTTCCTAGTGGACATCGTCCGGCGACGCCCCAGGATCGCGCCGGTGTGATGCGTCCAGGATGGCCGTTTCCTACAACGTCCGGCGGGCTCCGTTGACCTTCTGCCGGAGCCAGTCCGGGACCCGGTCGTCGGCACGAGGGAACGTCTCGAGGTCGAGCGCGTACAGCCCCGGGTGGGCCGGCCAGCGCCAGACCGGTTCGTCGTCGTAGTTGAAGACGACGTTCGTCGAGTGCTTCTCCCCCTCGCCCTCCCCGCTCGCGATGGTCCAGCGCGCGGAGAACCAGGCGCCGCGGCCGGGCTCGTACATCACCCGCCTGAGCTCGTCGGTCAGCGCGAGGATCGTGTCGGGCGGCCGGGCGTGGGCGAGGCTGCCGTCCGAGCGGTGCACATCGACGCGCCCGGTGAAGAACATCGACAGGTTGCGGTGGTTGAAGACCAACGTGGACCAGTCGCCCTCTACCTCGTCAGCGAGGTGGAGGGCGATCTCATCGATGAGCTGTTCCTGTCTGACCACAGGAGGAACGGTCATGGCCATCAACCTACTACCGCTGTCGACAGCATTTCGAAACTCCGTTTCGCGGAGCAGGAACGGATGTGTTGTTTCCGACATACGACGGCTCCGTGAGTTCCTCGTGACGCGGTGAACGCGGAGCGCCGTCGACGGCTAGGTTGAGCAGGTGACTCGGAACCCGCGACAGTCCCTGGATCGCTCGGTGCTGCGGCTCGGCGCCCGCGTGCGGGAACTGCGCAAGGCGCGGGGGCTGACGCTGGTGCAGCTCGCCGAGGCGACCGACCTGTCGCACCCGTTCCTCAGCCAGATCGAGCGTGGGATGGCGCGTCCCTCGATGTCCTCGCTGTTCCGGATCGCCCAGACGCTGGGCACGACCCAGCAGGCGCTGCTCGCCGACAGCGTCGAGAGCGCCTCCGCCGGCCCCGTTTCGGTCGTACGCCGCTCCGACCCCGGCACCGCGGAGGCGGCCAACGGCGCCGTGCAGGCTCTGGTCGCCGGGGCCGATCACGCCTTCATCCCGATGGAGTTCACCGGGGACAGGTCAGCCTGGGACCACTACTGGCAGCACGAGGAGGACGAGTTCGTCTACGTGGTCGGCGGGACCCTTCGGATCGACCTCGACGGCGAGGAGCAGGTCATGGAGACCGCCGACTCGGTCTACATCCCCGGCGGCGTACGGCACCGATGGGCCAGCGCCGACGGCGAGCTCTTCCGGCTGCTGGTGGTCAAGGAGCAGCGCAGGCGCTGAGCCGCTTCAGATCTGCAACGATCTCGCGCTCGTCGGCGGTGGTCAGCACGCCGTCGCGTACGACGACCCGGCCGGCCACGACCACGTGCCGCGGACGCCGCCCGGGCGAGGCCCACAGCAGCCCGGCGACCGGGTCGTGGACGCCGGCGTCGGCGACCCCGGAGACGTCCCAGACACACAGATCCGTCCCCGAACCCAGCCCCGGTCGGCCGAGGCCGGCCGCTGAGCCGGTGGTCGCCATCGCGAGCACGTCGTCGGCCGCCAGCGGAGGACCGACCAGCGGCGCCACCTGCATGGCGAGACGGGCATCGGCGAGCAGGTTGCCGGCGTCGTTGCTGCCGCCGCCGCTGGTGCCGAGCCCGACCGCGACCCCGGCCTCACGGAGCGCGGCGACCGGCGCGATCCCCCATCCCATCGGCAGGTCGCAGCCGGGCGCATGGGTGGCACTCACCCCGGCCGCGCTCAGCCTCCGGATCTCGTCCGGCGTCACGTCGCACAGATGGGCCAGGGTCACGTCGGGTGTGAGCCAGCCCCACTCCTCCAGCAGGTCGATCGGACGGCGGCCGTAGCGCTCGGCCGCGATCGCGACGTCGACCTGCTCGTTGGCCTGGGTACGCCGCCGCAGCCCGCGCCGGGCAGCCACCTCCCCCATCAGCCGGAAGGTCGGCTCCGGATCGGAGTGCACCCCGGCCGGCCCGACCGCGACCTGCAGCATGCCGTCGGCGCTCACCCCGCCGGGCGCATCCCCCACCAGCGCCTCCGCGATCAGGTCGGCGCTGTGTGCCGCGGTCTCGGGGTCGTCCCGGGCGGCACCGCGTACGAAGACCAGGCGGGCGCCCAGCTCGGCCGCCGCTCGCGCGGTCTCCTGCGCCAACGGCACCGTCTCCTCCGGTGTCAGGGAGCCCGGCCAGGTCAGGTGATGGTCGGCTACCGTCGTCACCCCACAGAGCAGCGACTCGGCGAGCCCCGCCCGTGCGGCGGCGTAGGTGAGCTCGGCGTCGACCCCGACGCGGTCGTAGGCCGCCGCCATCGTGGGCAGCCAGGTCGCCATCGGGACGCCGCGCGTCCCGGGCAGGGTGCGGAACGCGGTCTGCAGCAGGTGATGGTGGGCGTTGACCAGACCCGGCGTGACCAGGCAGCCCGAGGCGTCGAGGGTGTCCTCGGGCCCCTCGATCGAGAGGTCGCCCGAGGCTGCCCCGGTGATCCGCAGTGTCACGCCGACGGCGTGAAGCGGGAGGCCTCCACGATGACCTCGGCCAGCGTGGCGACCCCGGCCTCGAAGCGGGCCTTGCCGTCCTCGGCGGTGGCGGTGGTCGGGTCCCCGAGGTAGCCGTCGGTGCCGAAGTCGTCGGAGAGCCAGCCGAACGAGACCGGCTTGCCGAAGCCGATGTGCCGGTAGCCGGCCAGTTGCTCGGGCACCTTCCGCTCCCCTCGCTCCTGGTGCACCAGCTCGGGACGCAGGTGGAGCATCATCGAGGTCTCGCCGTGGCCGCCGTGGATGCCGAGGCCGAGCTCGTCCTCCCGCGAGGACCGTCCTCCTTGGTCGGGTGGCACCGAGAGATGCGCGAAGAACGTCGCCAGCCCGAACTGCTTGCGCAGCTCGCGGCTGGCGACCTGCCCGAGCGCGGAGTTCCCACCGTGCCCGTTGACGAAGAGCAGCCGGGTGATCCCGGAGGTGCTCAGCGAGCGGCCGATGTCGACGAGGACCCGCATCAGGGTGTCCCAGGAGAGCCAGATCGTGCCGGGCGACCAGGAGTGCTCGTCGGACTTCGTGTAAGCCAGCGGCTCGAGCAGCACCACGGACGCGCTGCCTGCCGCGGCGACCGTCGCCACCGCGGCCTCTGCGGCCTCGGCGGCGATGACGTAGTCCGTCGAGACGGGCAGGTGGGGACCGTGCTGCTCGATCGCGCCGAGACCGAGCACCGCGACGGTGTCCTCGGGCAGAGCGGCGATCTCGGGAGCGGTGAGGTCGGCGAAACGGGGCATCAGCGGACTCCGATGTTGATGCGGGTGTCGACCAGCGCGTGGTCGGTGAGCTTGCCCTGGTTGAGCAACCCCTTGGGGTCACGCTCGCGCGCGACCGCGGTGACGAGCTCGACGTTGCGGTCGACGTACCACTGGTGGGGCGAGTGCACACCGACCCCGATCTCGTCGAAGCGCGGGATGCCGGCGAGGACCTGCTCCTCGGAGACATACTCGGCGACCACCATCGCCAGCGGGGCGTTCCCCATCAGCTCCAGGTGCAGCCAGACGGGGCCGTCGTAGACCTTCCGCACCCGGTCGGCGTCGCTCCAGTAGAGCTCGCCCCCGGTCTCCATGTGGAACCAGCTCCGGTCCCGGTGCGCGCGCTGGAGGAAGTAGACCGGATGGTTGTAGGACATCCCGGAGAGCAGATCGGTCGCGGCGTAGTCCTCCAGACGAGCCCGTACGCTGCCTCCGGCCGACACGACGAGCGACTCGATCTCGGCGACCGTGGACGCCTCCGCGATCACCCGCAGGCTGTGCTGGGCCGGGTCGAGCTCGACATTGGTGGTCAGGGTCGGGACCAGCGCCGGCTCGTCGCCCGAGGCCAGCCTCGGCAGCACCGGCAGGTCGAGCAAGCGGCGATGCACGGACACCATCGCGTCCCAGCTATCGAAGGCGGCATAGACCGCCACCCAGTCCCGCGCCGGGTCGGTGCGGACGACCACCGAGGTCACCACCCCGGTCACGCCGTAGGCGTGGATGTAGGGCAGCGTCTCCTCGCCCGTCACCGTGAGCAGGCGTCCGCTGCCGTCCATCGGGGCCACCGTCAGCTCGGTGACGAAGCCGTCGGAGGTGGTGCCGTGCTCAATGGTCCCGGTGCCGGCGCTGCCGCCGCCGATGAAGCCGCCGATCGTGGAGCCCTTGGTGGAGGGGAAGATCCACAGGTCGCGCCCGGCCCCCCGGGCCACCTTGTCGATCCGGGTCATCCGGGCACCGGCCCCGGCGCGGAGATGGCCGTCGGCCTGCACCTCGATCGCGTCCAGGCCGCGCAGGTCGAGGATGATCCCGCCGGTGAACGGGGTCGCCTGGCCGTAGTTGCCGGTCCCGGCGCCACGCGGGACGACCGGTACGTCGTGCTCGTAGGCCACGGCCAGCACGTCGGCGACCTCCTGCTCGGTGCGCGGCCGGACGATGGCGTCGGCGACGTACCTGCCGCTCGGCACCTTCTCCTGGAGCACCGGCGACATCCGGGACCAGTCCGAGGAGAGCTTGACCAGCGCGGCCGGGTCGGTCTCGACCCGGTCCGCGCCGAGGCGGTCGGCGACCACGGCGGTCACCTGGGACGTACGCTGCGAGATGGTCATCGACATCACTTCATCGAGATCGAGTCGTCGATGAACCGGTTGTCGTAGAGCGACTCCGGGTCGATGTCCTCGGAGGTGATCGTGCCGGCCTGCTTCATGATCGGCGCGAACGTCTCGACGATCCCCTTCATCCGCTCGCCGTCGATCTGGCCGAAGACTCCGGACTTCGGGTCGTCGTGGACCAGGTCGAGGTCGGTCATCGTCTTGGCGGCGTACGTGGCGACGCCCTCGCTGTAGGTCCAGCCGGTCTGATAGCGCTCGACGATGTCGACGATGATCCCGTTGGCCCAGTCCGGGTCGGCCAGGTAGTCGATCTCGGCCTGCTGCATCACCGGGACGAGCTTCTCGAGGCAGTCGGCCTCCTTCTCGACGTCCTCGGCACGTACCGCGACCGGCTCGGGGTAGATGGTGTAGCCGACCTCGGCGAGCAACTGGTAGCCGATCGGCTTGGCCCAGCTGCCGATCTCGTTCTCGTAGATGTAGGGCTCGGCGGTGGCGAAGCCCTGCTGGAGGATCGTGGGCTCGGTGACGAAGCGCTGCGGGGTGCCCTCGTAGGAGAGGTCGGACTGCTTCTTCTGGATCATCCCCTGCGACTCGAGGAGCGCCGGGATCACGTCGCCGGCGGTGACGACCGGGTCGCCGTCCCCGGCGGCCTCGGCGATGGTCTTCGCGTCGTCCTGGCTCTTCGGGTCCCACATCAGGATCTGTGGCGAGACGGTCAGCTGCGAGGCCAGCGCGACGGTCGGCTGCTTCTCCGCGGCCGCGATCGCGGCGTCGGTGTTGACCGCTCCGATGAGGATGTCCTTGTCGAGGTACATGGTCGCGGGGACGGGCTGGAACCCGGTCGCCGGACCACCCGAGCGGACCTCGACCTTCACGCCCGTGTCGACACCGCCGGAGACGAGCGGCCCGGTGACGGTCTTCTTGTCGGTGTCGACGGTGTAGCCCTCGCCGATCAGGCTGTACATGCCGCCGTGCTCGGCCTCGGGCTGCCAGTCCTGCTGCATCACCACGGTCGCGGGACAGACGTCGGAGAGGTCCTTCGCGCTGCCCTTCTCCGCCTTCGTCACCTCGCCTGCGGTGGCGGTGTTGGCGGCGCCGGAGTCGCTCCCGCAGCCGCTCAGGGCGAACGGGACGATCGTCGAGAGTGCCACGAGGGTGGCGGCGCGCAGGGGTATGTGTCGGTTCATGCTGTGTCCGTTTCTTGGGGGGAGGGAGTGAGGTCAGCGCTCGCCGTACCACTTGCCGATCACGGCACGGTCGAGAGCGGCGAAGGCCGAGAAGACGACGACACCGAAGAGGGCGGTCAGGATGATCGCCAGGAAGAGCGGCTCCATGCTGAGCCGGAGCGTGTAGACGCGGAGCAGGCCGCCGATGCCGGGGCTGCCCTGCTGGAAGTAGAAGTCGCCGACGATCACGCCGATGACCGACAGCCCGGCGGCGTTGCGCAGGCCGGTGAAGATCGCCGGCATCGCGGCGGGCAACTGCAGCTTGAGCAGCCGCTGCAGCCGCGTCGCCCGGTTGAGGGTGAAGAGGTCGTGCGCCGGCGCCGTCGCCGACTGCAGGCCGAAGAGGGTGTTGGCGATCATCGGGAAGACCGCGATGATCACGCAGACCACGATCCGGGCCGCGATGCCGTAGCCCATCCAGATCCCGATCAACGGGGTCAGCGCCAGGATCGGGACCGTCTGCAGGATGACCGCGTAGGGGTAGAGCACCTTCTCCAGCAGCCGGGTCTGCGCCATCACCATCGCCCAGGCCATCCCGATGACCACCGAGATCACCAGGCCGGCCAGCGCGACCATCACCGACTGCCACAGCGCCGCGAGCATCGGCTGCATGATCTCCGGCCGGCCGAGCGTCTCCGCGAAGACCTGGTGCGGTGGCGGTAGCAGGAACCGCTTGTCCTCGCCGAGGACGAGGTACGTCACGGCGTACCACACGGCCGCCAGGCCGGCGAGCGCCGCGATCATCGGCAGGACCTTGGCGAGGAGTCGACCTAGCACCGGCGACGTACGTCTGGGGTGTGGCTCGGCGGACGCGGCCTCGGTCGCGGGCTCGACGTCCGGCTCGACGATCAGCTCGGTACTCAGCTCGGTGCTCATGCGTGCTCCTCCAGTGCCTCGGAGACCTGGCCGACCAGGTGGGCGAAGTCGGACTCGAAGCGCAGCTCGGGTGGGCGCGGGAACTCCCACGGCACCGGGATCTCCGCGACGATCCGGCCGGGCCGGCCGCTCATCACGACGACGCGCGTCGAGAGGTAGACGGCCTCGGCCACGGAGTGGGTGATGAAGAGGCCGGCGAAGCCCAGCAGCTTGAAGAGCCGCTGCAGCTCGGTCTGCATCGCCAGCCGGGTGATCTCGTCGAGCGCGCCGAACGGCTCGTCGAAGAGGGCGAGATCGGGCTCGGCGACCAGGGCTCGGGCGATCGAGACCCGCATCCGCATGCCTCCGGAGAGCTGGCGCGGGTGCTGCTTCTCGAAGCCGGTGAGGCCGACCAGGTCGAGGGCCTCCTGGGCCGCGCGGCGGCGCTGCTCCTTGGGGAGCCCGCTCAGCTCGCCGATCAGCTCGACGTTCTTCCGGGCGCTGCGCCACTCCAGCAGGGTGGGGTCCTGGAAGACGTAGCTGGTGGTGTCCGCGTCGACGTCGACCCGGCCGACGGTGGCGTCCTCGAGTCCGGAGGCCAGCCGGAGCAGGGTGGACTTGCCGCAGCCGGACGGGCCGACGACGGAGACGAACTCCCCGGCGTCGACGCTGAGGTCGACCCCGGTCAGCGCGGTCGTACCGGTCGGGAATCGCTTCGTCACCCCGGAGAGGGCGAGCGTGGCGGTGGTGGTCGTCGTGTTCATGTCACCTCGGCATGGGATCGAGATCGAGGACGGTGCTGACGCGGGTGTCGGCGAGCACGCGGCCGCCATGGACGACTACACGGGCGGTCTGGGAACCGGCGACGACCTCGTCGAGAGGTACGTCGGGGACGAGCATGAAGTCGGCCCGGCTGCCCGGCACGGTGCCCGCGTCGGGCAGCCCGAGCACGGTGCGGGTGGTCGTCGTGACTGCGGCGAGGGCCTCGGCCGGCCGGAGATGACCGGCGGCGACCAGGAGCGAGGTGGTCTCGAACGGGTCGGCCCGGCCGACGGGGTTGAAGGGGTCGCGCAGGTTGTCGGCACCAGCGGCGACCGGTACCCCCGCCTCGAGGAGCGCCCGGACCGCGGTGAGACCACGCGGCACCGCACCGTCCGCGTCGCGGCCCTGCAGGTAGAGGTTGGTGATCGGGAGCGTCACGATGCCGATCCCCGCCTTCGCCACCAGGTCCACGACGGGACCTCGGCGGTCGTGGCCGAGCATGCCGAGGCGTACGCAGTGGGAGGCGGTCACGCGCTGCTGCATCCCCCGGGCGATGACCTGCTCGGCGAGGTCGGCCAGGTCGAGGTGGCCGGTGGTGGTCTGCTCGTCGGTGTGCAGGTCGACGGGGAGGCCGGACCGCTCGGCGTGGTCCAGGATGCGGCTGGTCTCCTTGGCGGGCTCGTCGGCCAGGTGCGGACACCCGCCGATGACGTCGATCCCGCGCCCGATCGCGTCCTCGATCACTGCGTCGGGAACGTCCTGGCCGGCGAGCAGGCAGACCTGGAGCGTGACCGTTCCGCTGAGCTCCTCGCGCAGGCCGAGCAGGGCATCGACCCCGCGCAGCGGGTCGCCCGCGAGGAGTGCGTCGGCATGCGTACGGATCGTGGTGATGCCGTTCGCCACGTAGCGGCGCACCGCCCGCCGGGCGCGGTCGGCGAAGTCGTCGGAGGTCAGCGCGGGAACGAGCGAGCGCCACTGCTCGATGGCGGTGACCAGGTCGTTCCCGGCCTGCGGGCCCGGCTCGATCTGCTCGGCGCTCAGCGCCTTGTCGAGATGCGCGTGCGGCTCACCTGCGGCGGGAATCAGCCGCCAGCCCCCGGCATCGGTCCCGGCGTCGGTCTTCTCGTCGGCCGCCCGGACGGCGGTGATCTCACCGGCCGCGAGATCGAGATCGGCGAGGCTGCCGTCGAGGAGGCGTACGTTGCGCAGCGCGGTCAGCTCCACGCCGGCCAGCCGCGCCGGGCCGTCCACGGGCCCGACCCGTTCCGCATCTGGTGCCACGGCCATCGACTACCCCTTCCGGCTCAAATGTTGATGAGATGAACATTTTCGAGCGTAAGGAGCGGTTATTTCGGCGGCGTAACCGTTTCGGTCCTCCTCGATGAAACCAGCGATGGCGGCCATCCGGTCAAGCACGGGCGACGGGCGATCAACGCGGGCGCTCGGATCGCGGCGACGATCGAAGGGTGACAACGACTTCGCCTGAAACGACCCCGTCCCCGACCACCTCCCAGGGCCGAGCGGCGCCGGTGGTCGCGCTCGCCGCCGGGATCGCGATCCTGGTCTCGAGCGAGTTCCTGCCGGCGGGCGTGCTGCCCACGATGGCGCGCGACCTCGGGATCAGCGAGGGGACGGCCGGGCTCGCCGTGGCGGCGACGGCGATCGCCGGGGCCGCGACCGCACCGACCATCGCCATGATCCTTCCCCGGATGGACCGGCGCACGTTGCTGGTCGGCCTGCTGGTCGCCGCGGCCGTCGCCAACCTGGCGGTCGCGGTATCCCCTGGGTTCGTCGTCCTGCTCCTCGGCAGGCTCGTGCTCGGCGCGGCGATCGCCGGCTACTGGTCCTTCGCGTTCGCCGTCGGGACGTACGCCTCGCCGGGCCGCGACCACGTCATCTCGACCTCGATCGCGCTGGGCGTCACGGTGGCCACGATCGTCGGCCTGCCGCTGGGCTCGCTGCTCGCCGACGGCCCCGGCTGGCGCTGGGGGTTTGCGGCCGCCGCGGTGCTGAGCCTGGTCTCCGCCGCCGCGCTGGCTCGGGCGCTGCCGCCGGTGCCGGCCCACCCGTCGGCCGGGCTGACCATGATGCGTCAGGCGCTCCGCAACCCGCGGCTGGTCGCCGGGGTGGTCCTGGTGGTCGTGGTGGTGCTCGGCAACTTCGTGGCGTACCCGTTCATCCGGATCGCGATCTCGGCGACCTCGCCGGGCGACGAGATGTGGATGCTGGCGCTGTGGGGTCTCGGCGGGCTCTTCGGCAACCTCGCGGCCGGCCGGTTCGCCGGCCGACTGCGGGTCGTCGTCACCGTCGCGCCGCTCCTCCTCGCGGGCGGGCTGGTGCTGACGTTCCTCGCCGAGAGCACGCCGGTCATGGCGCTGGCCATGACCGTGTGGGGCTTCGGGTTCAACCTGGTGCCGGTCGGCACGCAGCTGTGGGTCACCCGCGTCGAGCCCGAGCGCACCGAGTCGGCGCTGGCGCTGCAGGTCACCGCGTTCCAGATCGCGATCACCCTCGGGGCGGCGCTAGGAGGCGCGGTGCTCGATGAGTACGGCGTCGGGCGGGTGCTCCTCATCGGAGCGGTCGGTGCGGTGATCGCCGCGGCGGGCTTCGGCGCGGTCCGCGTCCCGCGTGGTTGAGGCGTCCCGCCACGCCTGCGGCCCGGTCCCGTGGACGGTGGTGAAGGCGCGGCTGAACGCCGCGCCCGACCCGTAGCCCACGGCGTACGCCACCTGCTCGACCGGACGGTCACCGCCGGCCAGCAGGTGGCGGGCCGCGCGCATCCGCACGTCCCGCAGCGCCTCGCTGGGGCTCTGCCCCAGACCGCGCCGGAACCGCTCCCCCAGCGCCGACCTCGACAGGTGCACGGACTCCGCCATCGCCTCGACGGACCAGGCGCGTGCCGGATCCGCGATCAACGCGGAGAGCACCTGCGCCACCGTCGGGTCGAGGACGGGCGCGGGACCATCGGTCCCGCGCCCGGTGTCTTCGAGCCAGGAGGCGGTCATCGCCGCGCCGAGCAAGGACGCGTAGCCCGACGCGAACAGCGCCGTCGGCCGGCACGGCCCTGCCAGCGGGCAGCGCCGCACCAGCTCGGCCACCCCGCCGTGCCTGCCGACGAAGTCACGCACGACCAGCGGGTTGGCGAGCGGGTACGCCACCGCGACCGCCCGCAGATCAGCCCTGGTCACCGCGGCCCCGTCGTGGGTCGCCAGCCGGTGCCTGACCTGGCCTCCGACCAGAGCCGCATCCCCCGCGCGGAGCAGGTGCGACTGCCCGGCGGCGGTCAGCACGACCGTGCCGTCGTCGACGAGCAACCAGGTGGCGGAGCGTACGTCCTCACCGGCGGAGCCGGCAGCCAGCTCCTCCTGGTAGGCGAGCGTCATCTCCCACGACGGACGGTCCTCGTTCACATCAGCCCCAGCATGCGACTGCCCTCAGGCTATTCCCGAAGGCTGGTCGACGGCACGTCAACCGTGCAGAGCGCGATACGCCGACAAGGCGCCAGGATGCAGGGGGATCCGCCCCGTCTGGATCATCGTGGCGGGCTCGAGATACTGAAGCCCTCGGACGAAGTCCGGGATGAGCAGGTCCGCACGGCTGACCATGATGTCGACGATCTCCCGCGCCACTTCATGCGGTAGGTCGCGGCGCGCCAACAGCAGGTTGGGAACGCCGATCGTCGTGCCGCCCGAGGGAGGACCGTAGTCGACCGGTGGCACCTTCCGGGTCGAGTAGCGGTAGCCGGACTGTCGTGACATCGGGGCGGCGAGCGCGCCGAGATCGATCATCCGGAGCGGCCGCTCTTGCCCCGCCTTGCTGATCGTGGGCGTCGGGATCCCGCCGGACCAGAACACGGCGTCGACGTCGTCCTCGACCAGCCGGTCCAGACCGGCAGCCAGCCCCATGTACCTCACCGTGAGATCACGGGTCCGCAGACCAGCTGCCCCCAGGAGCACGACAGCGGTCACGGCGGCGCCGGACCCGGCGGCTCCGAGGACGACGCGTCGCCCACGAAGGTCGTCCACCTCGCGGATCGGGCTGTCCTCGGTCACGAGGAGCTGCAGATAGTTCTCATAGATACGCGCCAACGCCATCGGACGCGCTGCTTCGGGCATATCGGCGACGATCCGATCCAGGCCGTCCTCGAGCGCGAGCCCGAGCGCGGCCTCGCCGTCTCTGAGGAGACGTACGTTGTCGAGGCTTCCCTCCGTCGACAGGACCGTCGGTTCCAGCCCAGGGCTCACGGCACGCAGCTGATCGGCGAGCAGGCCCGCGAAGACCGCATAGGTCCCGTACTCCGTGCCTGCAGCGATCGTGACGGGTGACGTCTCGGTGCGGCATCCCGCCAAGGACGCCACCGTCGGCGCCACGGCGGCGGCGGTGACCGTTCGCACCAGCGTCCGCCTCGTCAGCTGCCCACCCAGCCAGGTCACGACGCCACCCGCAGCGAGAACTCGGCAATCGTCCCGACCGGGTCGGCGGGCCGCAGGCGTACGCGGCCACCGTTGGCGCCGGCGAGCTCCTCGGCGATCGCCAGCCCGAGGCCGGATCCCGTCCGCTGGTCACCGGATCGCCAGAACCGCTCGGTGGCCTGGTGCCACTCGTCGTGCTCGAGCCCCGGACCGTCGTCACGGACGCAGCCGACGACACCGTCGGCGGTCTCGGTCGCCGAGAGCTCGACGTGGGCGCCCGGGCCCGCATAGCGGATGGCGTTGTCGATGAGGACGTCGAGGATCTGGTCGAGCACACCGGCGACCTCGACCTCCGGCAGGTCTCTCGAGACCACCAAGGACTGCCCCGCCGCTTCCGCGGCCGGCCGCCAGGCCTCGACGCGCTCGCGGATGACGGTGCCCACCACCTGGTTCGGGACCGTCACGCGTCCACCGGCACGGGCCACCCCGGCCTCCTGGGCACGTGCCAGCGACATCAGCTGGTCGAGGAGCGTCTCCAGGCGCTCCAGCTCCTTGGTCAGTCCCGCATAGGACCGCTCACCGGTGCTGTTCACATGTGACTCCAGTCCGTCGGCTCGCAGGCGCAGCGCCGCCAGCGGGTTGCGCAGCTGATGCGAGGCATCCGCGACCAGCTGACGCTGCTGCTCCAGGGACCTGTCGACGGCGGCACCCATGCGGTTGAACTCTGCGACCAGACCGCGGAGCTCCGCCGGGCCGGTCGCGAGCACATCCGCGCTGCGGTCCCCGTGCGTGATCGTGCGCGCCGCTGCCTCGAGCGAGTGCACCGGACGCATGGTCCATCGCGACAGCCGCCTGGTCAGCGCCGCGGCCAGCAGCAGGAGCGCCAACGCCCCGACCGCGATGAGCGCCCAGTCCCGTCTGACCTGTGCGGCGGCAGCCGAGGTGTCGACGCGAGTCAGTGCGTACGACCTGACCTCGCCGTCCTCGCGGCCCGGCGCTCCGCGCAGCGGGTCCGCGGTGGTCCAGGGCAGGATCCGACGCATCGCGACGGGAGGCACGCCCACCAGTCCGATACGCAGCGCTCCCCTGACGGAGGCGGCGCCGGCGTCGAGGTCGCCTGCGAGCGAGAGCTCATGGCCGTCGGCATCGACGACGAGGACCGGCTCGTCGTAGACGTCGTGGTAGCGATCGACCAGCCCTGCGACCGGCTGGCCGGAGGCGGCCGCCTCCGCGATCACCGCCATCTGCCGGTCCCGCTCGGACGCGAGCCGGGCGGTCCGCCGGTCAGCGAGCGTGGTCGCCAGCGGAAACGCCAGTGCCAGGAGCGTCCCGAGCAGGAGCAGGCCGACAACGAGCTGTACCCGACGCTCCATCACCGACTTCTCCCCCTTCTCGATCAGCCGAGCCGGAACCCGTAGCCGCGCACCGTGTGCAGCGGCAGGTCCCCACCCAGCTTGCTGCGAAGCGCGGTCACGAAGAAGTCCAGCGACCGCGACTTGCCGACCGCCGGCGTACCCCACACCTGGAGCAGCAGCTCGTCGCGACTCACCGCCTCGCCGGTGCGAGCGATCAGCGCAGCCAGCAGGTCGAACTCCGTCGCGGTCACCGAGACCGGGGACCCACCACGGTGAACGGTGCGCGCGGCGACGTCGACGCTCAGCTCGCCCAAGGTGATCACACGCTCGGCCGGCCGCGGTTCGGCGGAGGCCATCCGGCTCCGCCGAACCAGCGCGTGCACACGCGCGAGCAGCACCGCCCTGCCGACCGGCTTCACCAGGTAGTCGTCGGCGCCGGCACGCAGGCCGAGGACGACAGACCCGTCACTGTCACGGGCCGTGAGCACGAGCACCGGAACCGTCGAGACCCGCCGCACCGTACGCAGGAAGTCGAGTCCGTCCATGTCCGGCAGACCGAGATCGAGCACCACCAGATCGGCTCCGGCGATCTGGTGCAGCCCGTCGTCGCCGCGGCTGCAGTGGGTCGGGGTCCACCCCACGTCCTGGAAGGCGTCCACCAACGCCTCCGCAACGCTCGGGTCGTCCTCGACCACCAGAATCCGCACGGAGCCAACCTAACCTGGTGCGGTGATCAGAGCGCGCCGGTGATGACGACGCGGACCTGATGCACTGCCAGTGCCAAGAAGGCGAGTGCGCACAGACCCATCACGACGTTCGAGGAGATCCGGTTGCGCCATTCGCGCGGCACCCGGTCGGTGTTGAGGATCCACAGGAGAGTGATGGCGAGGAACGGCATGAAGAGCGCCCCGAGCACACCGTAGGCGAGGATCAGATAGACCGGCTGGTCCAGGAACAGGGCGATGATCGGCGGGAACGTCAACCACAGGATGTACGTGCGGTACCAGATGCCGCCGGCCATCCGCTCGGGCGCGTCTTCGGGCGCCTTCCGCACGTGCCCGGCGAAGTCGGCGAACATGAGGCTGACCCCGTGCCACACCCCCACCAGCGAGCTCAGCGCGGCGGAGAGGAAGCCGATCAGGAAGATCGTTCCGGCGGCCGGGCCGTACCGGTCCTCGAGCACGTTCCCGATATCGAGCATCCCCTTGTCGCCGGTGTCGACCGCGATGCCGGCCGAGTACAGCAGCTCGGCCCCGACGATCAGGGTGGAGACGACGAAGATTCCGGTCACGATGTACGCGACCGAGTTGTCGATGCGCATCACCCGCATGTACGCCGGTGTCGCCCAGCCCTTCTCACGCAGCCAGTAGCCGTAGGCGGCGAGCGTGATCGTCCCGCCGACACCGCCGGCGACGCTCAGGATGTTGAGCAGCGACCCGTCCGGAATCCGAGGCACCAGGCCGGTGGCGAGCTCGGGCAGGTTCGGCACCGTGAGCGCGGCAGCGGCGACCATCGAGATGAACATCAACAGCACCATGATGCTGAGCGCCTTCTCGAACAGTCCGTAGCGGCCGGTCCAGACCAGCGCGAGGCCGAAGATCCCGGCGATGATGCCCCAGGCCTTCACCGACAGCACCGGCACCAGGGCGTGGGCGGCGAGCCCGGTGCCGGACATGGCGGCAGCGCCGTACACGAAGCCCCAGATGATGAGGTACGGCCCGAAGTAGGCGTGGGTCCAGCGGCCGAGGCTGCTCCAGCCCTCGTAGATCGTGCGTCCGGTCGCCAGGCTGTAGCGGCCGGCTCCCTCCACGAGCACGACCTTCATCAGGCAGCCGAGCACGACGGCCCAGAGCAGCGCATAGCCGTACTTGCTGCCCGCGATCATGGTGGCGACCAGGTCGGCGGCGCCGACACCGGTCGCGGCGACGACCAGGCCGGGTCCGATCAAGCGCCAGCGAGGGACGGCCCCTGCGGACTTGTCATCGATGACAGTCATCAGTTGTAACTCCTCGGTCTTCTCCGGGTGGGGTCACCCGGACGCCCGACTATGTGACGGTCGACACAGTCACGTCCACGAGGAGAGGCCCTGAGCGGGCTTTCCTTACACAACCCAATGAAATCGGGCGTTCGACCCGACCCAGGGGCCAGGTCAGGCGTCGAGCAGCGGCAGCACGTCGGCGATGGAGGAGACCACGCGGGTCGGCCGGAACGGGAAGGTCTCGACCTGCTCGGGCCTGGTCGACCCGGTCTCGACGAGGATGGTGCGCATCCCGGCCTCGAGGCCGCTGATGATGTCGGTGTCCATCCGGTCGCCGATCATCACGGTCGTCTCGGAGTGGGCCTCGAGCTGGTTGAGGGCGCTGCGCATCATCAGCGGGTTGGGCTTGCCGATGAAGTAGGGCGCCCGGTTGGTCGCGGCACTGATCAGCGCGGCGACAGAGCCGGTCGCGGGCAGCGTGCCCTGCGGGCTCGGCCCGCTCGGGTCGGGGTTGGTCGCGATGAACCGCGCGCCGCCCTCGATCAGCCGGATCGCCCGGGTGATCGCCTCGAACGAGTAGGTGCGGGTCTCGCCGAGCACGACGTAGTCGGGGTCGTTCTCCGTCATCACGTAGCCGACCGCGTGCAGCGCGGTCGTCAGACCGGCCTCCCCCACGACGTACGCAGAACCGTCCGGCCGCTGGTCGGCGAGGAACTGCGCGGTCGCGAGCGCCGAGGTCCAGATCGACTTCTCCGGGACGTCGAGACCGGACCGGAGCAGCCTGACCCTGAGGTCCCGCGGGGTGTAGATCGAGTTGTTGGTCAGCACCATGAACGGCACCGACGCCTCGGTGAGCTTCGCCAAGAACTCGGCGGCGCCGGGGATCGGCTCCTCCTCACGCACGAGGACACCGTCCATGTCGGTCAGCCAGGTTTTGATGGGGCGCTCGTCGATCACGGTGACATCCTCGCCGATCGCAGCCCAACCGCCAACCGTCGTCGCCGACTACTACTTTTCCCACCGGTCAATAGTGCTTTCGGCCACCCGGGAATGGTCTTCGGCCGGATGTTCCCGTCCTCCGATCAGCGAAGACTGACACCGTCACAGAACCATCCTCGGGAGGAACGAATGAAACGCATCTCAGTACCGCTCGCGGTCGCCGTCGTCTCGCTGGCGGCCACACTGGCCCCAGGGGTCTCGCTGGCAGGTCCGGCCGCGGCACAGGCCGCGCCACCGGACACCATCAAGTGGGACAAGTGCCCCGCCGAGATCTCTCCAGTACCGATCCCGAAAGGGATGCAGTGCGGGACGCTGAAGGTCCCCCTGGACTACAGCGACCCCGACGGCAAGACGATCGACATCGCGGTCTCGCGGCTGGCGAGCACGAAGCCCGACAAGCGGCGCGGCATCCTGGTGACCAACCCCGGCGGTCCCTCCGCGGGCGAGGGCTATCCGGCGATGCTCGTCGCCACCGGGCTCCCGCAGAGCGTCCTGGACAGCTACGACGTCATCGGCTTCGACCCGCGCGGGATCGGCCGCAGCACACCGGTGACGTGCGACCTCACCGCGGACCAACAGCTGACCGGGAGCATCCCGCCGTACGCGCTGGACGCCGCAGACGTGACCGAGCGGGCGGTCATGAGCAAGCAGATCGCCCAGCAGTGCGAGGCGTCCAAGACATCCTGGATGCTGCCGCACGTCAGCCCGGCCAACACCGCACGTGACATGGACCGGATCCGGGCGGCGTTGGGCGAGTCGAAGCTGTCGTACGCCGGCGCCTCCTGGGGGACCCATCTGGGCGCCGTCTACACCACCCTGTTCCCGCAGCGCAGCGACCGGATCGTGCTCGACAGCAACATGGGCCCGGGTGGCTGGGACTACGCGAGCGACCGACTGTGGTCGCAGGGCGTCGAGGACACCTTCCCGGCCTTCGCGAAGTTCGCGGCGGCCAACCACCGCGAGTACGGCCTGGGCAAGACGCCGGCACAGGTACGAGCGAAGTTCTTCGACCTCGCCGAGCAACTGGAGAAGAAGCCGATCCCGACCCCGGACGGCCCCTTCGACCAGGTCGCGTTCCGGCTGATGAACTTCGGTCTGCTGTACGCCCCGACCCAGCTGCCGCTGCTGGCGGACATCTGGCAGGCGGTCGACGCGAATCAGCCGCCGCCACCCCTGCCCGGAGGCGACGCCGTGGGCGACGTGGACAACCTCATCTCCGGTCGCTACTACCTGGTCTGCAACGACGCACGCTGGCCGTCGTCGGTGGCGACCTACCAGCGCAACGTCGCCGTCGACCGGATCAGGTACCCGCTGTTCGGTGCCGCCGGAGCCAACATCACGCCGTGCGCGTACTGGCCGGATCCCGCCGAACCGCAGGTCCAGATCACCGATCAGGGCCCGTCCAACGTACTGATGGTGCAGAACCTTCGCGACCCGGCGACACCGCTCGCCGGTGCGCGGAAGATGCGGGCGGCATTGGGCAAGCGGGCCACCATGGTGACCGCCGATCAGAGCGGCCACGGCGTCTACCCGGGCGGGAAGAACCGCTGCGCGAACCACGTGGTGACGACCTATCTGACCACGGGTGAGCGGCCGTCGCGCGACTACCACTGCTCGGCCGACGCCGCACCCCGCGCCGCGACACCCTCCATCGGCTGACCGGCCCGGTCTCCACGCGGCCAGCCACTAGGTTGGTCGCGTGGAGACCATCGACGGCGAGCCGGTTCTGGACCGGCCGACCGTGGCCGAGGTCGAGGCGTACTTCGAGGCGGCCGCTCCCGAGACACGCGCCGTGTGGCTGCGGCTGACCCGCAAGGGTGTGGAGCCGACGTCCCTCACCTCCGACGAGCTGGTCGATGTCGGCCTCTGCTTCGGCTGGATCTCTGCCGTACGCCGCCGAGGCGATGAGGCGACCTACCTGCAGCGCTACACCCGCCGGCGCCCGGGCTCGAAGTGGTCCCAGCTCAACATCTCCAAGGTCGAGCGCCTCACCGCCGAGGGCCGGATGCGGCCCGCTGGCCTGGCCGAGGTCGAGGCGGCGCAGGCCCACGGCCGCTGGGACAACCCCTGGACCTGACGGCGCCAGGTCACCGGCTCAGTCGGCCAGGCGCAGGTCGCCCTCGGCCCGGGGCGGCAGGTTGGAGAGGGCGGCCTGGACGAGCGCGACGCGTGCCTTGACCGTGACCGCACGGCGGAGCCGGCCGACGTCGTCACCGATGTTGCGCTCGACGGACTCGCGGATCTGCTCTTCCGGGAAGCTCGGGCGACCACCGACGGGGACGTCGATGTCGGGGAGGTCGGTGAGCACCGGGAAGATCTGGGTGCCGATGCTGTCCAGGAGCTTGAAGCGCTGGAAGCGGTCGGTCTCGTCCCAGACCTTGTCGATGTCGGCGCCGCCCTTGCGGAACCTCCGGCCGGAGGCCAGGACGGTCTTGGCCGTCCCGGTCAGGGCCACGGTGAGCTCATGCTCGGTCAATCGCATGGGCCAAGCATGCCCGCAACCGGCCCGGGCATCTCCCCCGGGCCGATTACCCTTCGATAACACCTGCTCCCCAAATATCAAGCGCAGATATCAGGCGGCGTTGAAGGTCGCCGGGTCCGGGCCGGTGCGGCCCTCGCTCTCCAGGGCGTCGATCGCGACCAGGTCGGCGTCGGTGAGATCGAAGCCGAACACGTCGAGGTTCTGCGCGATCCGCGCCGGGGTCACCGACTTGGGGATGACGATCCGGCCCTGCTGGAGATGCCAGCGCAGGATCACCTGGGCGGGAGTGCGGACGAGACGGTCGGCGATCGCGGTGATCGCCGGGTTCTGGAGCATCGCGCCCTGGGCGAGCGGGCTCCATGCCTCGGTGGCGATCCCGAGCCCGTCGTTCGCCGCGACAGTGGCGCGCTGCTGCAGCGCCGGGTGCAGCTCGATCTGGTTGACCGCCGGCACCGTGCCGCCGAGCCCGACGATCCGGTCCAGGTGCTCGGGCAGGAAGTTGGAGACGCCGATCGCGCGGGTCCGCCCCGCGGCGTACAGCTCCTCGAGGCCCTGCCAGGCGCCGACGTACAGGTCGCGGGCGGGGGTGGGCCAGTGGATCAGGTAGAGGTCGACCTGGTCGAGGCGGAGGAGCTCGAGGCTCTTCTCGTACGCCTCGACCGGCCGCTCGTGGTCGGAGTTCCAGAGCTTGGTGGTGATGAAGAGCTCCTCGCGGGCGATGCCCGACTTCGCGAGCGCGCGTCCGACGCCGGCCTCGTTGCCGTAGACCGCCGCGGTGTCGATGCTGCGGTAGCCGGCCTCGAGCGCCGCGGTCACGGCCGCCTCGGTCTCGTCGTCGGGCACCTGGAAGACGCCGTAGCCGAGCTGCGGCATCGCGACGCCGTTGTTCAGGGTGATGTTCGGGATGGTCATGAGACTTCCTTCTTTGAGATGGGTGAGGTTCAGGCAGGGACGGGAACGGACGTACGCCGCTCGCCCCCGGGCGCACGGACGGCGACCAGCAGCACGAGCAGACCGAGCGCGGTGACCCCGGCGCCCGCCCACAGCGGCGAGGTGTAGCCGAACCCGGCCGCGAGGGTCACGCCGCCGATCCAGGCGCCCAGCGCGTTGCCGAGGTTGAAGGCGCCGATGTTCGCGCCGGAGGCGAGGGTGGGGGCCTGGTCGGCGTACCCCATCACCCGCATCTGCAGGGCCGGCACCGTGCCGAAGCCGACCGCGCCCATCAGGACCAGGGCGACGACGGTCAGCACCTGACTGCTGGCGACGAGGGCGAAGGCGGCGAGGATGACGGTCAGCGCACTCAGGAGCACACCGAGGGTCTTGACCACGTTTCGGTCGGCCGCCCGGGCGCCCACGATGTTGCCGAAGAAGAGGCCGACACCGAAGAGGACGAGCAGCCACGGGACCGCGCCCGCGGAGAAGCCGCTGACCTCGGTCAGGGTGAAGGCGATGTAGGTGAACCCGCCGAACATGCCGCCGAAGCCGAGGACGGTCAGGGCGATCGAGAACCAGACCTGCGGGCTGGCGAAGGCGGCCAGCTCGGTGCGTACGGCCGGGGCGGCCTGCTCGCTGCGACCGGTGTGGGCGGGGACCAGGAGGGCGATGCCGATGAAGGCGATGATGCCGATGACCGTGATCGCCCAGAAGGTCGAGCGCCAGCCGGCGGCCTGGCCGAGCAGGGTGCCGAGAGGTACGCCGAGGACGTTGGCGAGGGTGAGGCCGCCGAACATGAAGGCGATCGCGCTGGCCCTACGCTCCGGAGCGACCAACTGGGCGGCGACGACGGCGCCGATGCCGAAGAAGGCGCCGTGGCACAGGGCGGCGACGATCCGGCCGGCCATCATCGTGGCGTAGTCGGGCGACATTGCGGAGATCAGGTTGCCGAGGATGAACAGCACCATCAGGCCGAGCAGGGCGATCTTGCGGGGCACCCGGGTGAGCAGGAGGGTCAGGCCGACGGCGCCGATCGCGACGCTGAGGGCGTAGCCGGAGATGAGGTAGCCGGCGGTGGTCTCGCTGACCCCGAAATCGGTGGAGACCTCGGGCAGCAGGCCCATGATGACGAACTCGGTGAGGCCGATGCCGAACCCTCCGATCGCGAGGGCTAGCAGTGCGACGGGCATGGATGACTCCTGAACGTGGACGGGTTGCGTCTGTCGATAGTCCGCGTGCGCAGTAGTTGCACACGCTTCGTATTTATAGTTGCACGCGCGCACTATCCGCGCAACTCGGGTATGCTGGAGGCTTCCACGAAGGAGGACCCATGGGAATCGCTGATGACGCCGTCGAGATCCGCGCGCAGGGCTGGCGCACGCTGGCCGCCGTGCACGGACTGATCGAGGCCGCCCTCGAGAAGGCGCTGCAGCGCGAGCACGGGCTGTCGGTCGTCGAGTTCACCGTGCTCGACGCGCTCAGCCGCCAGGACGGGTGGCACATGCGCATGCAGCAGCTGGCGCGCGCGGCCGCCCTCTCCTCCTCGGCCACGACCCGCCTGGTCACCCGCCTGGAGAACCGCGACCTCCTCACCCGGATCCTGTGCGCCGACGACCGCCGCGGGATCTACACCGAGCTCACGCCCGCCGGACGCGCCCTGTTGAAGACCGCCCGCCCGCTGCACGACGAGGTGCTGCGTACGGCACTGGACGAGGCCGCAGAGATCCCCGAGCTCGCGCCGCTCGTGCACGCGCTCGGGTCGTTGTCGCCGGCGCCTGCCTGATCGCGCGGTCTCAGGCGAGCCAGCCGTTGCGCCGCGCGGTGAGGGCCGCCTCGGTCTTGTTGCGGGTGCCGGTCTTGCCGATGGCCGCCGAGAGATAGTTGCGCACGGTGCTCGGCGAGAGGAAGAGCCGGCCGGCGATGTCGGCGATACTCGCCCCGTCCTCGGAGGCCGCGAGCACGTCTCGCTCGCGCGCGGTCAGCGGGTTCGGGGCGGCGCGGAGCGTGGCGGCGGCCAGGCCGGGGTCGAGGACCGTCTCGCCGCGCAGCACCCGGCGGATCGCGTCGGCCAGCTCCTCGACCGGCCCGTCCTTGACGAGGAAGCCGACGGCTCCCGCGGCCATCGCCTGGCGCACGTAGCCGGGCCGGGAGAACGTCGTCAGGATCATCACCCGGCACTCCGGGATTGACGCGCGCAGCTCGCGCGCGGCCTCGAGCCCGCTGATCCCGGGCAGCTCGATGTCGAGCAGAGCCACATCGGGGCGCACCTCGAGCGCCGTCGGCACGATCTCGGTGCCGGTCCCGACCTGGGCGACCACCTCGAGGTCGTCCTCGAGCCCGAGCAGCACGGCGAGCGCGCCGCGCATCATCGCCTGGTCCTCGGCGAGCAGGATGCGGATCACGATGCCGGCACCCTCGCCTCGAGGCGGAAACCGTCGGCGCCAGGACGTACGTCGAGGCGCCCGTCGACCGCACGCAACCGCTGCCGCAGGCCCTCGAGCCCACCCGACCTCTCGCTCGTGTCCACCGGACCACCGACCCCGTCGTCGACCACGGCGAGCCGGAACTGGCCGCCGTCCTCGGTGACCTCGAAGTGGCAGCTGGTCGCGCCGGAGTGCCGGAGTACGTTCGTGGCGCCCTCCCGCACGACCCAGGCGAGCGCCTGTCCGGCGATGTCGGGCACCTCGGCCAGGGCAGCGGTGACCGACGTACGGATCCCGGCGGCGTCGAGCGCGCGCCGTGCGCCGTCGAGCTCGTCGGCCAGGGAGAGCGTCTTCATCTGGTCGACGGCGACGCGGACGTCGGCCAGGGCGGCACGCCCGACCTCCTCGATATCGGCCGCGTGTGCGGCGGCTGCCTCGGGATCACGAGCCGCCAGGCGGCGTACGGCCTCGGCCTTGACGACCATCACGCTCAACGTGTGGCCGAGCAGGTCGTGGAGGTCACGCGACATCCGGGCACGCTCCTCGGCGACCGCAGCCTGGGCGAGCTCCTCCCGGGTGCGGCGGAGCTGCTCGACCGCCTCGACGAGGCGGAGGAACGAGGTGGTCGTCACGCCGCTGAGCAACACGCCGCCGACGCTGAGGAGGTAGGCGTCGCCGATGCCCTCGATCACCGCGATCGAGACCGCGACGCCGACGGTGGCCGCGACGATGGCGACCAGCAGGCGCCAGCCTCGCAGGACCGCCGGGGAGACGATGGCCAGCACGCCCCAGACCGTCTGCCAGCCCTCGCCCTGCATCGCCGCAAGCACGATCAGGGCGACGAGGACGGGCAGCAGAACCGCGACCCGCCCGGTGACCACGAGAGCGACCGCGGCCGTGGCGAGAGCCAGCACCAGGACCACCTGGCCGGCGGCCGCCAACGCCTCACCGGAGAGGTTGAGCAGCGGGAAGAGCAGCAACACCGGCAGCCACACCAGCACCACGCCGTGGCGCGCCGCGCTTCGCGCGGTCACTCCCTCGCTCGGCGCGCCCGGACGAGCAAGCTCGCCGGGCGACCTCGCTCCGGTCGTCTGAAGGTGACACCTCAGGCCGGACACGCCCGTCACTTTACCGTCGCCGCAGGCCGGCGATGACCACAACGGCCACGACGACGTGCAGGCTCGCGAGCGCCAGTCCGGCGGCCACGGTGAGCGCGCTGGTCGGTGTGATCAGGGAGAGCACGGCGATCCCGACGGCGAGCATCGTCCATCGCCGCGTCCCGCGCTCGGAACGGCCCTCCCACCAGCGCAGCAGCGCCCCGCCGACCAGCGCGATCAGCAGGCTGCTGACGATCACCGACCCGACCCCGATCTGCTGGCTGCCGGCGCCCGACTTCACCTCGAGCTCCACTCCCCCGGCCTGGGTCCACAGCAGCCACACGGCCGTCGCGGCCACGGCCGCCGTGGCCGCCACACCGCCGATCCGCGGCCATCCGACCCGGGTGCGCTGCGCGGTCTCGTTCGTCACGGTTGTCATGCCTGTCCTCCGTCTCCACCACCCACCGTGGGCGGTGTCTCCAGACTCGCGCTCCGAGGCACCCGGACGTCAGATCTGATTGTCCGGACCCGGCGGTGACATTTGTCAGTGGTTGATGTGCCTATCGTGGAGGCATGCGCATCGCCATCGTCGGCGGCCACGGCAAGGTCGCCCTGCATCTCCATCCGATCCTCGCGGCCGCGGGCCACACCCCGGTCGCGCTCGTACGCAGCGAGAGCTACCGAGCCGAGCTCGAAGCGCTCGGCGCCGAGGTCGGCCTGCTCGACATCGAGAACCAGGACGCCGACGGGTTCGCCGCCGCCTTCGCCGGCTGCGACGCGGTGGTCTTCGCCGCCGGTGGCGGCCCCGACGGCAACATCGAGCGCAAGCGCACCGTCGACCTGGAGGGCTCGACCAAGTCGATCGCGGGCGCGAAGGCCGCCGGCATCCGGCGCTTCGTGCAGGTCTCGGCGATCGGCGTCGACGAGCCGGTCCCGGCCGACGCGGGCGAGGTGTGGAAGGCCTACGTCGAGGCCAAGCGCGACGCCGACATCGCCCTGCGCGACAGCGACCTCGCCTGGACCATCCTGCGTCCCGGCGGCCTCACCGACGAGCCCGCCACCGGGCGGGTGAAGCTGGCCGAGAAGCTCGACCGCCACACCATCCCGCGTGCCGACGTGGCCGCGGTCATCGCCGCCTTGATCGACGACGACGCCACCGTCGGCAAGCAGTGGGAGCTGGTCTCCGGCGACGCCTCGATCGACGAGGCCATCGCCGCCGTCCTCTGACCTGGGCGCTGAATCAGCGGAGACCCAGCAAGCCCTTGACGTACGCCGCCTGGCCGATGTGCTGGGCGGCGTCGTCGACGACGCTGACCAGCCGCACCGCGAGAGTGACCGGCGGGTCCCAGCGCTCGTCGATGACGCGGGCGAGGTCGTCCTCGCTCAACGAGTCGACCAGCTCGATCGTGACCTCGTGGACGGCCTGGTAATAGCCGGTCAGCAGCTTCGGGTCCTCGAGCCGGAACGCCGCGACGTCCTCGGCGCTCTGCCCGTAGCCCATCGCGCCGGGTGCGTACGGCAGCGCGAACCGCTCCACCCAGCCCTCGCGCGCCCACACCTCCTCGGCGCCGGCGAGCGGTGCGATCTGGGCGTCCTCCATCCGGGCGATGTGCCACAGGATCCAGGCGATCGAGTTCGCCCGGTCGTAGGGCCGCCACAGCAGGTCGTCGACCGACAGGCCGTCGACGATCGAAGGAAGGGTCTCCGCGATCCGGCCGAAGCCGTCCGCGAGCAGTCGCTGGGGCCAGGTTTCGCTCATGCCTTCCGTTCTACACCGTCGCTCTAGACCATGTCCGGCAGGTGGCTCCGTGCCTCGCTCCACATCCGGGTCACGATGTCGGCGGCCGGCTCGGCCACCGCGCGCGCCGCGGCCTGGCCGGCCCAGTGGTTGGCCCGGTCCAAGGCCACCTCGGCAGCGGGGTCGGGCGTCCCCTTGCGCCACCTGGCGACCAGGCGTCGCTGGTGCGGGTACGGCGCGGGCGAAGGCGCACCCGGCGCCTCCCAGGAGCGCACATACGGGGTCGGGGCGGCGCGGCCGAGGCGGCCGGAGTAGGCGCGGGTGGCGACGGTGTCCTCCGGCGCGAGGCCGTCGAGCGAGGCCGCCCAGGCGTCGGCGATCGCCGTCTCCGGCGACCGCAGCAGCGCGCTGCCGACCTGCACGGCACTCGCGCCGAGAGTCAGGGCAGCGGCGACGGCACGTCCGTCGGCGATCGCGCCGGTGGCGATGACCGGCAGGTCGACCCCGTCGACGATGTGCGGCAGCAGCGCGAAGAGCCCGACGGCCGTACGCTCCGCCGTCTCCGGCTCGAAGACCCCTCGATGCCCGCCGGCCTCGAGACCCTGCGCCACGATGGCGTCGGCGCCGGCCTCCTGCGCGGCCTGCGCCTCGGCCAGGGTCGTGGCGCACGCGAACCAGGCGATCCCGGCCTCATGCAGGCGGTCGACGTACTCCGGCGAGAAGAGCCCCATGATCGAGGAGACGGCCCTCGGCCGGGCGGCGAGCATCGCCTCGCACTGCTCCTCGAAGGACGGCGCGGGCGGCTGCTCGGGGCCCGGCGTACCGAACCGGGTCAGGAACTCCTCCGCCGCCGAGATCCTGGCAGGGTCGTCATCGGCCGGGTCGCGGATCCAGATGTTCAGCTGGAACGGCCCCGCGGACAGCGACCGGAACTCGGCGGCCCACTCCGCGATCCGATCCGGCGAGTCGAGCACCACCCCCGCCGCGCCCATCCCGCCGGCATCGGCGACCGCGGCCGCCGCCGCGGGCGGACACGCACCCGCCATCGGCGCCTGAAGGATCGGCATCGAGAGGCCGTACGCCTCACAGAACTCCTGAGCACGTCGTCGAGCGGTCACCCGGCCAGGCTAGTCCTTCACCAGTCCGTCGCGGCCCCAACGGGGCGTCGGCCCCGGGTCGCCGAGGTCGGTCCCCGGCGGCTCCTGGGAGACGTCCTTGGCGATCGCGGTGCCCCAGTCGAAGTAGGCCATCAGCGTCTTGTGCAGGTCCGGCCGGTCGGCCAGGACCTCCTCGATCGCGGCCTGCATGAGCTCGAGCCAGCGCTGCCGGTGCTCCTCGCGGATCCCGAGGCCGAGGTGGACGTTCAGCAGGGCCTGATGGCCGCCGAGCCTGGCGGTGAAGTCGGCCGGGCCACCGAAGATCTCACCCAGCCAGATCGCCACCCGCTCGACATGGGTGGGCGTGAAGTTCGCGAACACCGGCGCGAGGAGCTCGTCGGCCAGCACCCTTTCGTAGAACGCGTCGCTCAGCCGGCGCAGCGCGGGCTCGCCGCCGAGGTCCTCGTACAAGGTCATGCCTCACCATCACGTGCGGCACCGAGTTGTGCAACGAAATACTTGTGGCGGTATGGGGACCCGCGGGGGCAGGATCGAGTCATGCGCACACTCATCTACTCCGCGTTCGTGTCCATCGACGGCGTCGTCGACTCCCCCGGCGGCGGCTCCGAATACGAGCAGCACCGCAGCGGCGGCTGGACCTACAAGGACATCGAGTTCCTGCCGGAGGCCTACGCGATCAAGGGCAGCGAGATGGAGGAGGCCGGCGCGATGATGTTCGGCCGGCGCAGCTATGAGGCCTTCGCACCGATCTGGCCCGACATCGAGGACTTCACGGTGGTCAAGGAGATCCCCAAGTACGTCGTCTCGACCTCCCTCGGCGACGACGCCCTGGTCGAGGGTTGGGGTCCGCAGACCATCCTGAGGTCGCTCGACGAGGTGGAGAAGCTCAAGCAGGGCGACGGCGGCCCGATCCTGATCGCCGGCAGCGCCGAGCTCGCCCGCAACCTCTCCGACGCCGGCCTGATCGACCGCTACCACCTGCTCGTCTTCCCCGTCGTCCTCGGCGCCGGCAAGTCGATGTGGAGCGAGACCGACAAGGACAAGCAGCGGCTCGCGCTGGTCGAGTCGGAGACCTACGCCAACGGCATCATCAAGCTCGTCTACGACGTCGTCCGCTGACCCCGGTCAGGGACACCGTGCGTAGAGGCGACGCGACCCGGTCCCGTACGCCGTGGGATCGGTGAACGCGCAGCCGTAGTCGGGTGCGGCGACGGCTGCCCGGTCGAGCACGTCGTCGCCGGCCGGACGGTCGCCGTGCTCGACCCAGTCGACGAGATCGCCCCAGGCGGCCGAGGCCTCGGCGGGGCTGAACTCGCAGTGCCCGGCCGAGCGGATCGCCCGCTGCACGACCAGACCGCCGCGGTGGTGGCGCTTCACCTCGCGCAGATAGATCTGCTCCAGCGAGAACGGCACGAACATGTCGCCGAGGTTGTGCAGGCTCACCACCGGGGCGGTGGGACGGCCGGAGATCCGGGACGGGGCGTTGAGCCGGTGGCTGTAGCGCCCGGCCGGATCGGTGGGATCCGCCCGCTCGATCTCGGTGTTCAGGTCGACCGGTGAGCTCGGCGTGTAGACGGTGTCCTGGTTGGTCGCCACCCGGCCGATGTTGAAGCCGAGCGTGCCACCGTCGTCGACCGACGGCAGCGTGAAGAGGAAGTCCTTCCACTGCCCGAAGGCCGCCACCGCGCCCGGCCGCGGACCGCCGCTGCGCTCGATGGTCATCGCCCGCAGCTGCTCGCCCTCCGGGGTCAGGGTGCCGCCGAGCCCGAGCCGCTCCTTGATCACCGGGACGTCGACGCTCTGATAGTCCTTGGTGTAGGGGTAGGCGTCGTGCCCCGCGAGCGCCTGCGCGCCGAGGTTGTAGTCGACGAAGAAGTCGAAGAGCTCCACGTCCCCGAGCTGCCCGCACATCGGCATCGCACCGTCGTAGAAGCCCGGATACTGCTCCAGCGAGCGCCCGATCACGTGCCCGCCCATCGACACCCCGGTCACATAGGTGCGGGTCGCCTTGCGCGGCAGCAGCTTGGAGGCGTACGTCGCCAGGTCCCGCGTCGAGCGCACCCCTGCCCCCACGTCGTAGCCGTTGGTCGAGTAGCTCGATGCCGCCCAGGCGTAGCCCTGCTCGAGGAACGTACGCCGCAGCCCGAACCCCGGCGTCTCGGGCGTCAGCGTGTAGCTGAGCCCGCGGTAGCCGTGGGCCCACATCACCAGCTCGCCGTTCCAGTCGGCCGGGACCTCGAGGATGTACGCGGCGTGCTCGTGCACGCCCTGACGCACCGTCGTCTCCTGGCCACCTACGACGATCGGCGCTACCGGCGGGTTGCTGATCGTGTAGCCGGGAAGCGGCTGGTCACCGGGTGGTTCGGGGTCTGCGATCGCCGGGCCGGTCGAGGCGACCAGAGCGGAAGCGGTCAGGAGCAGGGCGAGGAGAGCGGCTGACGCACGAGGCATGTCTCCGAGATTAGGGCTCGTTGTGACTGGCGTCACAAGAACAGTGCACGATGTGCCTCGTGCACTGCGCACAACGACTCAGCGGCCGACGGCCTTCCGGATCGCGCCGAACGCCGCCCGGCCGACGCCCTTGACGCCTGCCGCGATGAAGGTGGTCCAGTCGAAGTAGTCGCGCCAGAGCACGATCTTGCCGTCGCGCACCTCGAAGGTGCCGCACACCCAGAACTCGGCGGAGACCGAGCCGCGGCTGAGCACGTCGATGCGTTCGGTGAGCACCACCGGGCCGTTGGCCGCGATGTTGATCATCCGGACCTCGAAGCCGGTCGTGTACTTCCCCATGATGCGGAGCTGGCGTCCGACCTCCGAGAGGCCACGAGCGGGCGGAAGAGGAACGTTCTGGTAGGTGACGTCGTCCGCGCACAGCAGCAGCGCAGCGTCGACCTCACCGGTCTCGAGCGCGGCCAGGAACTGCTCGACGATCTGGATCTCGGTCATGCCGCCACGTTATCGCTGTTCAGCGGCCAGTGCCGGGCTCAGGACAAGACAGTCCTGGCGATGCAGCGCCGGATCGTCGAGAAGCTCCTCCACGGCGACCCGTGCGCCCGGCAACCGCCGCAGCGAGTCGGTCTCCTTCTCCCTCAGGAACACGTCGCGCGTCCGGCCCAGCTCGGCGAGGTAGCCACGGTCCATGTGCTCGATCTCGAGCATCAGCGCCCAGTGGGCAGTGCCGGCCAGCGACTGCGCCGCGCCGTCGACGACCTCGCGCTCGAAACCCTCGACATCCACCTTCACGCAGAACGAGCGCCCCGACCCGCCGAGCACCTCGTCGAGCGTGGTGACCTCGACGTCGCGGAGCTGCCAGCGCGCCGAGCCGTCGTGGCGCTGGTCGTACAGCGACGACGTCCCCGACCAGGTCCGGTCGACCGCGAACCGCGCTGTGCCGGGCTTGTCGGCGACGGCCTGCGCCCGCAGGTCGATCGCGATCCCTCGGGCGTGAAGGGTCTTGCGCAGGACCTTGTGCAGCGAGGTGTTCGGCTCGAACCCGATCAGCTCCACCCCCGCGGGGAGATCCACGCCGACGAGCATCTCGCCGTAGTTCACGCCGATGTCGATCACGGTCCGCCACTCGTGCAGCCCGAGCGCCAACCGCCACAGCTCCAGCGAGCCACGGATGATCCGCCCCTTGTTGGCGATCAGGCCGAGAGCCCGCGGATCGGTCGGCTTCACATAGATCCGATGGCCTTGTTCGGTCGTCGCGTACGCCATCTCGAGCACCTTCGCGTAGGGGTCTTCGGCCCAGCCGCCCTTGGCTGTCGCCGAACCGTAAGCCCGCTACCGAAACGGCAGCCGAACCCTGGGCAACGCGGATCGGACCACGAGCGAGAGGTACGCCACCCAGCCCGGGACCGGGTCAGGAGATCTGCTCGACCAGGTTCGCGGCGACCTCCTCCATGGTGTTGCCCTCCAGGAACTGCTCCCCGTCGAGCAGGATGGTCGGAGTCCCTTGGACACCGTCCGCGGTGGCAGCCGCAGTGGCGGCGTCGGCCCAGGCCTTGCCGTCGAGGCTCTCGATGCGGTCCTTGACCGCGGACTCCTCAGCACCGGCCTCGACAGCCAGGTCGACGAGATCGGCAGCGTCGGGGAACGGGCCGGACTCGCTGGGCTGGTTCTCGAAGAGCAGGTCGTGGAACTTCTTGGCGACCTGGTTGCCGGCCTCCTCCTGGACGACCGCGAAGCTCGAGGTGGCCAGCTCGGAGTAGGGACCGAACCGGTCGAGGAGGACGAACGGGCGGTAGTCGACCTGAACCTTGCCCTCAGCGGCCAGCTCGGCGAGATCCTCACCGGACGCTGCCTCGAAGTCACCGCACACGGGGCACAGGAAGTCCTCGTAGATGACGACCTTGCGGGGCGCGTCGTCGGGACCGATGACCAGGCCGTGCTCGCTGCTGCCGGCCTCGGGCGCGGTGATCTCGTCACCACCGGACCGGTTCAGGCTGAACCAGACGAGGCCACCGATGATCACCGCGATGGCGACGACGACCGCCGCGACGGTGAGGATCGACTTGCGGGCCTGCTTCTTGCGCAGAGCCTCCAGCTCCGCGGCGGCCTTGGCAGCGCGTGCCTCACGCTTCTCCTTGCGCGAGGGGCTGCTGGCTGAATCCGTGCTCATGGAGCCAACATAGGCCGGTCTCCTGAGCGCAGGCTGAAACCACGCCATGGGAACCGTTATCACATCGTCGCCTATCCCTCCGCGAAGCCGTCGACCAGCGGCGTTATGGTGCTCCGGTGGCTTCACTGAACGAACGTCTGGTCTGGATCGACTGCGAGATGACCGGGCTGTCCCTCGAGCACGATGCGCTCATCGAGGTGGCAGCCCTCGTCACCGACTTCGATCTCAACGTGCTCGGCGACGGGGTCGACATCATCATCAAGCCCCCGGCCGAGGCGCTGGAGCAGATGGACGACTTCGTACGCGACATGCACACCAAGTCCGGCCTGCTGGTCGAGCTCGAGAACGGTGTGCCGATGCGGGAGGCGGAGGAGCAGGTCCTGGCGTACGTCTGGGAGCACTGCGGCAAGGACTCTCGGCCGCCGCTGGGCGGCAACACGGTGGCCACCGACCGCAACTTCCTGGCCCGCGACATGCCCGAGCTGGAGGGCTTCCTCCACTACCGCAACGTCGACGTCTCCTCGATCAAGGAGCTGTCGCGCCGCTGGTTCCCGCGGGCCTACTTCTCGGCTCCTCCCAAGCGCGGCAACCACCGTGCGCTGGCGGACATCCAGGAGTCGATCGAGGAGCTTCGCTACTACCGCGAGGCGGTCTTCGTGCCGATGCCCGGCCCGGACTCCGAGGTGGCGAAAGAGATCGCCGGCCGGCACGGAGCCTCGATCACCGGCCTCGGCGACCCGGTGGCCACCCCCGATTCCACAGATCCGGCCTGATTCCCCTATGATTCTTGCTGGCTCGAACATGCGCTGTTCGAGCCGATGGTGGGCGTAGCTCAGCTGGTAGAGCATCGCGTTGTGGTCGCGAGGGTCGCGGGTTCAAGCCCCGTCGCTCACCCCATATGGCGAGGTTCAAACCTCCACCAGAGGGACAACCTCTGGAGGTTTGAACCTCGCCCTTTCATCTATGTGAGCGTGACGCGAGCCAGCGCACCGTGCTCGAGGGCGACCCAGAGCGCGCCGTCCGACCCGATGGTGAGCCCATGAGGCTCGGAGTTCGGGGTCGGCAGCGCGACGGACTCGATGACCCCGGCCGTGGTGATCGACCCGACTCGGTTGCCACCCCATTCGGAGAACCAGAGCTCGTCGGCCCCAGCGACGATCGCATGCGGGCGCGCGCCGCGGTCGGGCAAGGGATGCTCGGTGATCTTTCCATCGACGGTGATGCGGCCGATCTGGCCAGCCGCGATCTCGACGAACCAGAGCGCGCCGTCGCGGCCGAGCGTGATGCCGACCGGTGCCGCGTCGGGAGTGGGGAGCTCGTGCACGGTCACCTCGCCGTGCAGGTCGATCCGGCCTATCGCGTTGGCCTGGTTCATTGTGAACCACAGCGCCTCGTCCGGGCCGGCCACGATCGCCGATGGGAACGCCTCGGTGATCGGGAGCGGAAGCTCGGTGACCGTGCCGTCGGCGGTGATGCGTCCGATGGAGTCCGTCGTGGTCGCGGTGAACCACATCGCGCCGTCCGGACCAGCCGCGATCCCGTACGGCCCACACTCCGGCAACGCGTACTCGCTCACCTCGCCGTCGACCGTGATCCGGCCGATCCGGTGGGCGCGATACTCGGTGAACCACAGCGCGCCATCCGGCCCTGGCGCGATGATCGTCGGGCCGCAGTCGGACGCCAGCTGGAACGTGGCGGCAGACTCTCCCGGAACGAGGCGGCCGATCTCACCACTGCCCTCCAGGGTGAACCAGAGCGCATCGTCCGGACCTGCGGCGATGGCGTACGGGCCACGGCCCGGCACTGGATGCTCGGTGATGCGGCCAGGCTGTTCGGGTGTCATAGAGGCCCTTCTCCGTTCGGCTTCGGCGCACCCACTCTCGCCCGGCGACGAGGCCGGAACAACTACTTTTCGGGCCATTCTTGGAATCCGAGATTTATCTGACTAAAGTCAGGTATATGACAGTGGACACCTCGGTGATGCGCAAGTTCAACATGAGCTACGTCCGTCGGGTGGGAGCGCTCGAAGACTCCTTCCTCGGCAGTGGTCTCCCCTATGGCACGGCCCGGATCCTCTACGAGATCGGACTCGCCGCCTCGGACTCCGATTCCGCCACTACCGTGCAGGACCTCAGGACCCGCCTCGGCAACCTCGACTCCGGCTACGTCAGCCGGATGCTGCGGACGCTGGAGAGCAAGGGGTACGTCGCGATGGACCGCGACCCCTCCGACGGCCGGCGCCGGTTGGTGGCGCTCACCGAGGACGGCCTCAAGCAGTGGGACGACCTCGAGCGCCGCTCCGAGGAGCGCGCCCACCTGCTGCTCGATCCGCTCACCCAGCGGCAGCGCGACCGTCTCAACGAGGCGCTGGCGACGGCCGACCTGCTGGTGCGGGCCGCCACGATCACCATCGAGCAGGTGGACCCGCGCGACCCGATGGCCCAGGAGGCGATGGGCCACTACTTCGCCGAGATCGGCGACCGCTTCGGATTCACCGTCGGCGACGAGGGCTTCGGCGACGACCCCTCCCTGCGTGCGCCCCACGGCGCCTTCTTCGTGGCCGCCAGCGACGGCGCCCCGGTCGCCTCCGGCGCGGTCCGCGAGTTCGACGGCACCGGCGAGATCAAGCGGATGTGGGTCGATCCCGCGTGGCGCGGCGCGGGCCTCGGCTCACGCCTGCTGCGCCACTTGGAGGCCGAGGCGCTGCGACTGGGCCACCGGGTCGTACGCCTCGACACCCGCGACGTCCTCAGCGAGGCGATCGGGATGTACGAGCGGGCCGGCTACGAGCGCGTCGACCGCTACAACGACAATCCCCACGCCACCCACTTCTTCCGCAAAGAGTTGGGCTAGACGTACGTCTCCAACGGGCCCAGCGGCGGCTGGGCGCTGGGGTGCGCGACCGCGGCGGCGCCGACCGCGCAGGCCGTACCCAGTGCCTGCTCGTCCGGTGCGCCGGCCTGGATCGCCAGGGTGAGCGCAGCGGAGAACGCGTCGCCGGCGCCGACGGTGTTGACCACGTCCGGCGCCGGCACGGCGGGGACGCGAGCGGTCTCGGTGCCCTCGGTGATCATGGCCGCACCCGAGGCGCCATAGGTCACCGCGACCCGCCGGGCCGCGCGCAGCTCGGGCATCGCGGCGTACTCCGTCTCGTTGACGATGAACAGGTCGACCCGCTCGACGAGGTCGGCCGGGAGGGGCTGGGCGGGAGCGGCGTTGAGCGCGACGAACCCCGGCGCCCGCGCGGCGACGGCGCGGATCACCTCCAGGGACAGCTCGAGCTGCATCAGCACGGCCTCGTCCGCCCCGACCGAGATCCCGTCGGCGCCGACCGACGCGTTGGCGCCACCGCACACCACGATCTGGTTCTCCCCCGCCGCGTCGACGGCGATCAGCGCCGTGCCGGTCGGCGAGTCGGTGATGCAGACCCCGGCGACGTCGACCCCGGCAGCCCGGATCGTCTCGACCGCCCAGGCACCGTCGGCGTCGGAGCCGACCGCGCCGACCATCCGTACCCGCGCCCCCAGCCGGCTCGCCGCGACGGCCTGGTTGGCACCCTTCCCGCCGACGTCACGGCGCAGCCGACCACCACCGACGGTCTCCCCGGCGCCGGGCAACCGCTCGACGAGCGCCGTCAGGTCGACGTTGATGCTCCCGACGACGACCAGGTCCTGTGGCGGGCGCACCGGCATCAGGGACGTACGAGACCGATGCAGGAGTAGGGCAGGCCGGAGATGCGATCCACCGGGACGTCGCGCGCCTCGGCGAGCTTCTTGACGGGGCCGAGGTCGGTGTCGTGGGCCGGGTCCACCAGGATCTTCGCCGGCTCGCCGTGCAGGAGCAGCCGGAGGGTCTCGTCGACGCCGGCCTGGACGAGGCTGACGTCACCGTCCGCGAACTTCTCCGCGACCTCCTCGACCGCGTCCCAGCCCACCCATGTGGGCGTGTGGTCGCCGCCGAGGTGGGCACCGAGGTCGAGCATCACCTTGGTGCGCACGATCGGGAAGCGGGCCGCGACGGTGTCGATGAACTTCTTGGACACGTCGGCCGGAGCCAGGTCGGCGTGGAATACCGCGCCATGGAAGTCGTTGGGGCTGACCCGGTCGTCGTCGATGACGGGGCGCGAGACGAGGCCCGAGACGGTCGAGCCGAGGGATGCCGACGGGATCAGGTAGTCCTCACGGGTGCCGTAGACCGCCACGCTCCGGCCCGGGTCCGCGAGGACCGCGAGCTCCGGGGAGAACGGCGAGGCCAGATGGGCGTCGAGCGTCGAGTTGGCCTTCTCGACCGAGGCCGCCAGCTCGCGGGCGATCGCGCCCGTGCCGGTCCACCCGTCCACGAACATCACCTGGGCGGGGTCGTGGTGGGCGGCGAGATAGGCGAGCGCGGTCTGGTCGATGCCACGACCGCGGATCATCGAGATCGCGTAGTGGGGCAGGTCGAGCCCGTGCACGCGCTGCGCCCAGCGCCGCATCAGCACCCCGATGGGGATGCCGGCACGCACCAGGGAGACCAGCACGGCGTCCTGCCCGCGCCTGGCCAGCACCTGCTCGGTGACCAGGCCGATGGCGTACGCGACCCGCTGAGCCGATGCGGTCAGGGCCTCGTCGAAGAGCTCCCGGTGAGCCTCCGCGTGCTCCTTGGCCGGCGCCTCGGACGTGTCGGCGGACAGATCCTTGAGCAGCCAGGCGACGTCGTCGCGGTCGTAGGAGCCGAAGGCCGGCCCGTGGAGAGGAGCGGGCAGCTGCCGGGCCGGCTGGTCGTGGCGCGGCTCCGGGGTGTACGCCGGGATGGTCACGACCACGACCCGCGGCGCGAGCCGGGCGAGCTGGTCGACCAGGCCGCCCTCCTCGTGCAGCGCGGGGGTGTCGCCCGGCTCGTCGACCACCAGCACGATCGTCTCGAACGCGCCCTCACGCAGGTTGTAGGCGTAGCGCGGCCCGTCGCCGTCGGCCGGGGCGTCGTGGGACGGGAAGGTGATCGCGGTGCGGATCGCGTAGCCCGGGTCGTCGACGTCGAGCACCGGCGACCGCGTCGTCGTCGAGTAGGTGATCTCGTGGCGCCGGCCCTCGGCCGCGCGCCGGTCCGCCAGCGCGGAGGCGATGCGCAGGGGTGCGTACATCAGCTCCTCGGTGCCGAGGACGTGCACCGGGCCGTCGGGGATACGGCCGGCGACCGCCGCGGCGGTCACCGTGACGGCCGACTCGTAGGAGCCGGAGGCGCTGGCTGTGAAGCCGTGGCGGCCACCCTCCGGGACGGCGCGTGGCCAGGTGGCGACGACCTGGACGACCTCGCCGCGCGGACGCCGGTTCGGCTCGACGCCGGCCAGCTGGCGGAGGTTCTCGACGGTGTCGATGAGCCGGTTGCCGTTGTCGGCGAGGTCCTCGGGCAGCTCGATCTCGCCGCTCGCGAGGGAGACCACGTCCAAGGTCGCGCGCAGCCGCTTGATCGAGCGTTCCATCCGGCCGCGGTCGGCCTCCGAGCGCAGGTCGACGAGCGCGGCCACGACGTAGTGCTTGTGCGGGAACTTCTTGTGCAGGGCGCGGATGGTGTTGACGACGGTCTTGCCGGTGATGACCTCGTCGTCGACCAGCACCAGGGTCTCGGCACGGGCGAGGAAAGCCGGGTCGGCGGGGAGCAGCCGGTGGGCGGTCGCGTGCGAGTGCTCCTCGAAGAAGTCGGCGACGGACTCGATACCGTCGACGACCCGGCGGGTGGAGTGCAGGTAGGGCGCTCCGAGGGCGTCGGCGACGAGATGGCCGAGCGCGGTCGCGGTCTCGGCGTAGCCGAGGACCACCGCGTCACCGGTGGCCGCGGCGCGCGCCTTGGCCCCCAGGCGCAGCCCGGCGTCGGTCACCAGCCGCGGGTCGGTCGGGATGTGCTTCCCGAGGACTGAGGAGACCAGGAGCTGCGCCCGGCGGGGGTTGCGTCGCACCGCCAGTCCGACCAGATCGGTGAGCATCATCCCGCTCGGCGCGTCGGTCGTCCGCAGTCGCACGCCCAGACGTTCGGCCACCCAGGTGCCTGACCAGCCGCTCGCTTCGTCTCTCACAGGTGACATTCTCCCCCAATGCTCCTCGTCTGACTCAACCGCACGTAGGGCACCCATGTCCACTGCAGACCCCGTCCTGGCGGGCGATACGTCCAGAATGAGAACACGTTCTTGTCGGTGGTGGCGGGGACCAATAGGTTCCGGACATGCCTCGTCGCTCGGGAAGCTTCGGAATAGTGGCCGCCGCGGCGGCCGTGCTCGCCTTCGGGACCTCGCTGCTGAGCCCGGTCGGGCCTGCCGGCGCGGACCCGGCGGAGGCTGATCCAACGAAGGGGGCCCAACGTCTGTCCCGGGAGGGGCGCTGGCTGGTCGACCAGCACGGCCGGATCGTGCTGGTGCACGGGCAGAACCTGGTCTGGAAGCACGATCCGTACGTCCCACCCGACTCACCCGAGGGCTTCACCGCGGCCGATGCGGAATGGCTGGCGGAGCACGGCTTCAACGGTGCCCGGATCGGCACCCTGTGGGCGGGCGTGACCCCGGACGCCCCCGGGCAGGTCGACGAGGACTACCTCGACGACTGGCAGCGGGTGATCGACCTGCTCGCCGACAAGGGCATCTGGATGCAGTACGACTTCCACCAGGACATGTGGCACGAGACCTACGGCGGCGAGGGCGTACCCGACTGGGCGGCGAAACGGCCGGCGCCCTACAACCTGCACCCGCCGATCAAGCTGTCCTTCCCGGCGACGTACATCACGCCCGAGCTGGCCACCGTCTACGACAACTTCTGGGCGAACAAGAACGGTGTGCAGGACGGCTGGGCCGCGGCCTGGGGTGCGGTCGCGCAGCGGTGGGGCGACCAGCCCTACTCGATGGGCTACGACCTCATCAACGAGCCGTGGGCGGGCCGGGAGTGGCTGACCTGCCCGATCACCGGGTGCGCGAGCTCCTACCGGAACGAGTTCCAGCCGGCGTACGAGAGGGCGACGGCGGCGATCCGCCGCTCCGACCCCGACGGGATCGTCTGGTACGAGTCGCAGCTGCTCGCCAACCAGGTCCCCAACTCGAGCTTCGGTCCGGCCAACGACGACCAGGTCGGCTACTCCTGGCACAGCTACTGCCCCTACGGCTACCTCGACTCCCAGGGCATCCCGATCGGGGTCAGCGGCTGCAAGGACTACGACGAGACGCACAACCTCAAGGCGCTCGAGCAGGCCGAGACGATGGGCGCGACCAACCTGATGTCGGAGTTCGGCGCGACCGACAACACCGAGCTGCTGGCCATCGACACCGCCTCGGCCGACGACCACTTCACCTCCTGGATGCACTGGGCCTACAAGCACTGGGACGACCCGACCACCGCCGACGGCGCGCAGGGGATGTTCGCAGACGACGCCGATCTCTCGACGGTGAAGTCCGAGAAGCTGCGTACGCTGGTCCGCACCTACCCGCAGGCCACGGCCGGCACCCCGGTCGACCTCTCCTTCGACCCCGCCACCGGCGCGTTCAGCTACACCTACGAGCCGTCCGCGGAGATCGACGAGCCGACCGAGATCTTCGTGAGCCCGATCCACTACCCCGACGGGCCCGACATCGCCGTCGAGGGCGGCCGGGTCGTCGGCGAGGCCGAGCACAACCGGATCCTGGTCGAGGCGACCGGAACCGAGCCGGTGACCGTCACGATTGACTAGGGTGGTGGTGTCCCGCCCGCTCCGGCCCGCGTCGGTCCAGCCCTCGGAGGATCAGTTGTCCGTCTCGCTCGCCAAGGGACAGTCGGTCTCGCTCACCACCGGTGACGGCAGCAGCATGACGCACGTACGCATAGCGCTCGGTTGGGACGCGGTCAGACAGGGTCTCTTCGGCGGGTTCCGTGGCGCCGACGTCGACATGGATGCCTCCGCGATCCTCTACGACGCTGCCGGCGGCCACCTCGACCAGGCCTGGTTCCGGCAGCTGAAGTCCAGGGACGGCGCCGTCGTCCACACCGGCGACAACCGCACCGGTGCCGGCGAGGGCGACGACGAGTCGATCATCGTCCACCTCGACCGCGTGCCCGCCGAGGTCGCGCAGATCGTGTTCACGATCAACTCCTTCACCGGACAGAGCTTCGCCCAGATCCAGAACGCGTTCTGCCGGCTGGTCGACGAGAACACCCACACCGAGATCGCCCGCTTCGACGTGAGCCAGACCGGCCCGCACACCGCGGAGATCATGGCCAAGGTCAGCCGTCAGGACGGTGGCTGGGCGATGACCGCGCTCGGCGAGATCGGCAACGGGCGTACGTTCCAGGACCTGCTGCCCTCGATCGCCCCGACACTCTGAGCAGTGAGGTCGCGGTCAGCCGAGTGAGCCGACGCCGACAACGGTGAGGCCGGCGCCGAGGACCGTGACGCCGAGCGCGGCCAGGATCGGGGTGACCTTCGCCGCGACCTGGAGGTAGGTCTTCGACTCGGCGACGCGGACGACGAGGTTGTTGCCGGCCAGGGCCAGCAGGCCGACGCCGAACAGGATCGTCGCGATGCCCAGGCCGAAGGTGATCACCAGCAGCAGCGCGAACGCCGAGCGGCCGGCGAACAGGCCGGTCACCAGGACCAGGAAGGCGCCCGGGGACGGGGTCAGGCCACCGGAGATGCCGAGCAGGACGATGCCGGGGCGACGTACGCGTGACTGGCCGTGACCGTGCCCGCCCGAGTGGCCATGTGAGTGCCCGTGGGAATGCCCGTGCCCGGTGCCCGAGCGGGCAGCGCGCCAGTGCCGGCGCAGCAGCCAGAGCCCGGTGCCGATGATCAGCACCCCGGCGACGATCTGCAGCCCGGCGGTGAGGTTCTCCAGGCGTACGAGATCCGAGAGCGAGAAGAACGCCCACGCCACCGCGATGACCAGGACCGAGAAGGTGTGCATCACCGCCACCGAGCCGCCCAGCCAGGCCGCGTCGCGCACCCGGCCCTCCGCGCCGATCAGGTACGCCGCCGCCAGGGTCTTGCCGTGGCCCGGCGCGATCGCGTGCGCCGCGCCGGCGGCGAAGGCGAGCACGAAGGCGGCCGCGGCGATGCCGGGCTCGTCCAGATAGCCCTGCACCCGCTCGACCAGGGCCGCCGCGCCTAACCAGTCGCCCATCAAGAAATCGTCCATGTCAGGCGCAAACGATGGCACAGAGTTTCGTCCCCGGATACGGCTGAGGCAAGCGTTTACCAACCGGACAGACGGGCGTCAACAGCGGCGCTCGGCCACGTTCACCGGATCTCAGGATCCTCGTCCAATGGCCGGGCGTGTGCCTCGGCCGTTCGGCACCTCGGGCGATGCCGCACGTCATGCCGCACGACCCCAAGGAGCATCGTGTTCGCACCAACGAGTGCCAGCCTCGCCAGACCCGGACGTAGGCGACTGGTCGCCGTTGCCGCCGGTCTGGCCCTCGCCGGCGGTGTCATCGCCGCCCTGCCCGGTGACGCCGTCGCCTCCGCCAGCGCGTCGACCTACACCTCCGTCGGCGCACCGCTGACCGGCCCGCCGCGCGCCGCGCTGGCGACCGTGGACGCGCCGACACCCGACGTACTCGACATCGACTTCGAGGGCGGCGCGCCGCACGAGCGCGCCCAGTCGCTCGAGCCGCGCACCTGGGGTGCGCCGACGTACGGCACCGACGACACCCTCGCCGAGCCGCCGACCGATGTCATGACCGTCGACGGCACCGACGACGCGGTCTCCGTCGAGCACGACCCGTGGGCCGACCTGCAGCAGGGCTTCACCATCGAGTGCGTCTTCCGGGTCGAGACCACGCTGCCCACCACCAACGAGAAGGACCTCTGCTCCAACAAGGAGGCGGGCGGCTACTCGGTCTACGTGACCGGCTCCAACCTGGGCACGATGGCCCACATCGGCGGCGGCTACAAGACGGTGCTGACCCCGATCACGGCCAACCGCTGGTACCACGTGCTCTCGGTCTGGGACGGCCAGACGCTGAGCCTGTACGTCAACGGCACCAAGGCCGGCTCGACCGCCGCCACCGGCGCGCTGCAGGCCCCGGCCGCGACCTCGCGCCGCTTCGTGGTCGGCGCCGACTCGGCTCCCACCGGGATCGGCCAGCCGGCGCCGCCCGCCTCGTTCGCCGCTGCCTCCCTCTTCGCCCGGGCGGTGACCGATGCCGAGGCCGCGGCGCTGGCCGGCTCCTACGACACCGCTCCCCCGGTGCCGGCCGCGGACGTGCTCGACGTCGACTTCGACGACGGCACCCCGGCCGACGACACCGGTCGCGCCGTGACCCCGGTCGGGGAGCCAGTGATCTCCGACGACACCGCGCTGGACGCGAAGGTCGCCTCCTTCGACGGGGCCAACGACGCGTACGCCTATGCGATGGGCTCCTCAGCCTGGGGCCAGATCGACGAGCAGGTCTCCATCGAGTGCACCTTCAAGGACAACGGCATCTTCCCGAACGGGACCGAGCACTCGATCTGCTCGGAGAAGGAGGGCGGCGGCTACTCGATCGTCGTCTACAGCGGCAAGCTGACCTTCGCGGTCCACGCCGGCGGTGCCTACCGCAACGCCCAGGTCGAGATCGAGTCCGGCCGCTGGTACCACGCCGTCGGCACCTGGGACGGCTCGACCGCCCGCCTGTACGTCGACGGCGCTTTGGCCGCCTCGATCGCCGCTCCCGCCCCGCTGACCCGTCCCGGTGGCAACGCCCTCAACTCCTTCTACGTCGGGGCCGACTCGGTCAACCAGTTCTGGTCGCCGGTCACCGTACGCACCGCGCGGATCTTCACCGACGTGCTCACGGCCGACCAGGCCAACGCCCTCAACGTGGCCGCGCTCGGTGACGTACGCGACGCCGGAGTGGTCGTCAACGGCACCACCCCCGCGGCCGGTTCGCACATCACCACGCCGACCGAGTTCGCCGTCGACATCACCAACCAGGGCAACGCCTCCGGCTGGACGTACACGCTCGACGGCGACCCGATCCTGCCCGGTCAGGAGATCGGCGCCGGCCTCGCTCGCGGCGAGCACACCATCGAGATCGCCGCGAAGGACGTCTTCGGACGTCCGGTCGCACACACCTCGACGTTCACCTCTGATGCCATCCCGACCGGCGGCGGCACCGACACCGGTCAGGGCAAGGGGAAGGTGACGCTCACCGCGATCGCCAACAGCCCCGACGGGTCGGACGTGACCACCACCTTCAAGGCGGCCTCCGCCTCGGGCGCCGACGGCGGCTTCCAGGGGGTCGTGCCGGTGCTCCCGAGCGCGCTCGAGTTCGACTACTCCTCCCCCGAGACGATCGCCGGGAACCAGAAGCCGGACGGGCAGACCACCGACAGCGTCTCGAGCAAGCTGATCCCGTTCCAGCGCTACGACGTCTCCGTCCCGGCCTCCGACTCGCGTCGCCACGTGGTCTGGACCGGCACGGCTGACCCGGCCCGCTCGGTCTCGCTGCGGGTGTGGAACACCGTCGAGAGCCGCTGGGACGAACTCGCCTCCGGCCGCGGAATCGCGGACGGCGACACCACGCTGCAGGGCCGCGCGCTCGCCGCCCACGTCGACAACGGCGTCGTGCACGTCCTGGTGACCGGCATCGACCCGTTCGCCGACGACCTCTCGCCGCGCGACGACTCGGCCGCCGATGACAAGGACCACTTCGAGAACCCCGACGACTACGACTTCTCCTTCGCCCACTTCACCGACACCCAGTACATCGCCGAGGGTGCGGCCGGCGGGACGTACGAGAACTTCAACGGGATCGAGGAGCCCTCGGACGTGCAGCTGGTCGAGGAGCAGGCGGTGTGGCAGCGGGCCTACCGAGCCGAGACCGAGTGGATCCGCGACAACGCCGACCAGCGCAAGATCGCGTTCACCTCCCACACCGGTGACGTGACCGAGAACGACACCAAGGACCCGCTGGCCACCGACGCCAACGGCAACCTGCTCTACCCGGGGCTCGACGAGCAGATCACCCGCGAGTTCGAGTTCACCTCGGACGCGCAGGGGATCCTCGACGAGGCGGGCGTGGTCAACCAGGTGGTCGCGGGCAACCACGACAACCAGGGTGGCCGCGAGACCGGTGCGCAGTCGCGGTTCAGCCGCTACTTCAGCCCGGAGCGCTACTACCAGGCAGCACAGGGATGGCCCGAGGGCGCGTCCTACCACGCCTGGGACGAGGTGACCGACGGCTCCGGCAATGTGGTCACGCCGGGCACGGACAACCAGAACAACTACGTGCTCTTCTCCGCCGGCGGGCTCGACTTCGTCGCCGTCGGTCTCTCCTACGGCGTCACTCCGGAGGAGGCGGACTGGGCGAGCGAGATCTTCGCGCGCTTCCCGGACCGCAACGGCATCCTGAGCACCCACGCCTACCTGGCGCCCTCCTCGGCTCCCGACGGGCGTGGGGCCAACTTCTCCACCGACGGCTCCCGGCTCTTCGACCAGGTCGTAGAGGCCAACCCCAACGTGTTCCTGGTCCTCGCCGGCCACGAGCACGGCGTCGGCACCAACCTCAAGCGCGGCATCGGCGCCACGGTCTCGCACAACGTCGTGGAGCTGCTCGCCGACTACCAGTTCTACAAGGTGACCGCCGGTGAGCTCTTCCCCGACTCGGTCGACGCGGCCGGCAACATCGACCTGAACGGCGACGGGACGGTGGACCACAAGTCGACCGACCTGCTGCAGTTCGGCGCCTCCTACCTGCGCCTGCTGCAGTTCGACACCGAGCGCGCGGAGATGTCGATCGACACCTACTCCCCGCACTTGGACGACTTCGGGGCGACGGAGTACGACGACCGGCACCGCTACAACGGCGCCGAGGACAACCTCACGCTCCCCGTGGACCTCTCCACCAGGCGTACGTCCTTCACGACCGATGCGCTGACCGTGGTCACCCCGACCGACACCGTGATCGGCACCGACACCGCGCGTTCGGGCTGGCCGGCGACGGCGGAGTGGGCCGGGCTGACCGAGGGCGAGGTGTACGCCTGGACCTCGACCTCACGCACCGGTGAAGCCCAGACGCTCGGCTCGATCGACCAGTTCGGCGGCGTCTTCCTGGCCACCGCGGCCGGCACCGACGCGACGCCGCCGGTGCTGACGGTCCCGGCCTCGACGACGATCGAGGTGGGCGCGGAGTTCGACCCGCTGGACGGGGTCAGCGCGACCGACAACACCGACGGCGACCTCACCGGCAGCATCCAGGTCTCCGGCAGCGTCGATGTGAACACGCCGGGCGCCTACCCGCTGACCTACACGGTCACCGACTCCAACGGCAACCAGGCCGTCGCCTCGCGCGCGGTCGTCGTGGAAGAAGCCGACACGCCCGAGCTGACCCCGGTCACGCTCACCGCGAAGGACGTCACGGTCCGCTTCGGGCGGGACCTGGTGTTGCGTACGTCGGTCGCGCCGCGCAGCGCCACCGGCACGGTGCAGTTCCTCATCGGTGAGGACGTCCTCTGCGAGGCGCGCGTCCGACGCGGCGGCGCCGAGTGCGAGGTCGACGTGCTGCCGCCGCCGGGCCGTCACCAGGTACAGGTCTTCTACCCGGGTGACGACACGCACGCACCGGCCACGACGGACCTCTCGCTGACGGTCAGGCAGCGTTAGTGGCTCGTCTCCTCCGGGCACTCGCGGTGGTCGCCGGCCTCGTGCTGGCGGCCACCGCGGCCGTGCCCGCCTCCGCTCATCCGTTCGGAGCCCCTCAGACCGCGACCATCGCCGGCACCACCGGCTCTCCCGAGGTGACCTGGCGGTTCGGGGCCACCGACGACATCGCCTACCTGGCGGTGCAGGTCGGGGCCCTGCCGCCGGACCGGATGACGCTCGACGGCGTCGTCCTCTACGAGCCCGGTGACGAGAAGGCGCTGGCGCGGTCGGAGGCCTACGCCGACTACGTGCTCGATCACATCCGGATCGAGGGCTGCGACGGGTCGGTCGAGGCGGGCGAGGATCTGATCGCCGACGGCACCACGGTCACCTTCGACTGCCCGTCACCGGCCTCGGCCACGAAGATCGAGATCGACATGATGACCGACCTGCATCCGGCGTACCAGACCCTTGCCTCGGGGCCGAACGGTCAGAAGGCGGCGTACGCAGGGACCACCCGCTCCCACGGCTGGTCCCTCGACGAGTCCCGGCCCGCGGCAACCGGCCTCAGCGCTCTGCTCCAACTCGGCGGCACCCTCGGCGCGATCGCGCTGGTCGGTGCCGGCGGGTGGTGGCTCGTGCGACGCCGCCGGCAGGCGGAAGCTAGCGCTTCAGCTTCTTGATCTCGTCCTTGGCGGCCTGCTGGGCGATCGCCTCGGCCTGGGCCTCCTCGCCGAAGACACCCTCGACCTTGGCCTTCTCGACCTTCTTGAACTGACGCAGCATGCTCCACGCGATCACCGCGACGGCGACGCAGAGCGCGATGAAGATGCCGAAGGCGGTCCAGCCCGCGACCACGTCCTCGTCCTGCGGCGGGGTGGGCTCAGGAGCGGGCTGGGAGGTGTGCAGTGTGTGCGTCGTCATCGGGAGGCCGGACATACCGACATTGTCTCACCCTCTCCTGAGGAAAGCTCAGGCGGTGACGACCTTGCCGAAGCTGATGTCGCGTCCGACTGCGGCCTTGCCCTCGTCGTCGGCGGTGGAGACCTCGAGACCGGCGAAGAGATCGGTCTCCTCGCGCTTCTCCGCCTCGGGCACCGGCACGTAGGAGGTCACCAGCTCGTAGTCCTCGGTCGGCCAGGCCTCCTTCTCGATCTCCCGGGGCACCGCGAACCAGGGGCCGTCGGGGTCGATCTGGGTGGCGTGCGCGAGCAGGGCCTGGTCACGTACGCCGAAGAACTCGGCGCACTCGACCTTCGTGGTGACCCGCTCGTCCCAGCCCGGATCCGGCTTCCACTCCTCGAGGCGCTCCTCGTACGGCGAGGCCAGGCCATGACGCTTGATCGCCTCGTGCAGGGCGATCATGCGGGGGTAGTTGAAGGTGTGGCTGTAGTAGAGCTTCAGCGGCTGCCACGGCTCACCCGCATCCGGGAACAGGTCAGGGTCGCCCGCCGCCCGGAACGCCTCCACCGAGACCCGGTGGCACATGATGTGGTCCGGGTGGGGGTAGCCACCGTTCTCGTCGTACGTCGTGACCACATGCGGCCGGAAGGAGCGGATGATCTCGACGAGCCGGCGCGTGCTCACCTCGAGCGGCGTCCGGCCGAAGCAGCCCTCGGGGAGCAGCGACCAGTCCTTGGCCCCCATCTCCTTGACCAACATGAACTCCTCGACCCAACCGGAGTCGACGAAGCCGAGCCAGTCCTGCTTGATGCCGAGGATGTCGCGGGCGCGGTGCATCTCCTCGCGGCGGATCTCGTGGATGTTCTCCAGGATCCCGGGGCGCTCCATCTTCGGGTTGAGGATGTCGCCCCGCTCGCCGCCCGTACACGTCGCGACATGGACGTCGACCCCTTCGGCGACGTACTTCGCGGTGATCCCCGCGCCCTTGCTCGACTCGTCGTCGGGGTGCGCGTGCACGTGCATCAGGCGGAACGCCTGCTGGAGCTGCTCTGGCATGGGTTCAATCCTAACCACGCTCCGTCTCACCAATCGGTTACCCGCTCCCACTCCGCGGACAACTTTGGTGGTAGGCGTCCGGGGACGGATGTGCGGTCTCCTTCGGCGAGGTGGGACCATGTTTCCCGTGAGCACGCCGTCATCTGCCGAAAGCGGATCCCGAAGCCGTGAGTCTGCTGAAGCGGAGCCCGAAGCCATGAACTCTGAAGAATCCCGCATCGCGGCCCGCTACGGCCGCGGCCCGCGCCGTCGGCCGGGCGTACTCATGGTCGGGCTGGTCCTCGCCCTAGTCGCCGTCGTCGGCTGGTTCGGCTGGGCGCTGTGGATGGCCCTTCACCCTGAGGTCTCCTCCGGGCTGGAGAAGTGGGAGGCGGTCAGCGAGAACGAGGTCGAGGTGACCTTCGTCGTACGTCTCCACGACAAGGACGCCAAGCCGGTCTGCTCCGTCGAGGCCGAGGACGACCAGGAGGAGAAGGTCGGCCACCTCGAGTTCACCGCCACCGAGGGGCGCCAGACGATCACCATCCCGACCGAGCGCCGCGCGCTGCGGGTCGAGTGGGGTGAGTGCACGGTCGACTGACCGTACTTCTCAGGCAATCCCTGCACTTCTCTGGCGTTGCATTGCCAGAGAAGTGCAGGGATCACCGGTTAACCGGGTATTCCTACCCGGTGAAAACCTCAGTCTTCAGGATCTCGACCTTGAGCGGCCCGCGAGGACCCTCGTAGGTCACGGTGTCACCGACGCTGGCACCGATGAGGGCAGCGCCGATGGGCGAGGCGGCAGAGGAGATCTCGACGCCGCCCGCGTAGTCCTTCATCTCGATCGAGGCGATGAGGCGGGTCTCGGCCTCGTCGTCGTCATCGCCCTCGAACTTGAACGTGACCAGCTTTCCGACCGAGACGACACCGTCGTCCTCGGGGACGGTGGTGTCGGCCTTGCGCAGCAATGCCTCGAGCTGCTGGATCTGACCCTCGAGCTTGCCCTGCTCCTCGCGAGCGGCGTGGTAGCCGCCATTCTCCTTGAGGTCACCTTCGTCGCGGGCAGAGCTGATCTCGGCAAGGATCTCCTGGCGTCGGGGGCCCTTCAGGTCTTCCAACTCGGCGGTGAGCTTGTCGAATGCACCCTTGCTGAGCCAGATAGTGGCAGCCGTGGTCTCGGTCGACTGAGTCATAGCGAGTTACTCCTGATGGGTAGTGAATAGGTAAGGGGCGCCGGTCAACCCCCATCAACCGGCGCCTTTTCTCCCTGCTTTGCGGGCATGGTTTCACCCAGCCGAACGTTCCGCGGGAGATTGTCAGAAGGTTCAGTTTAACAAGGCAACCACACCCGAAGACAGTTCGCGACCGAAACGTCGCGCAATCTGACCTCGGGACCGTTCCCCGGAACGTCAGGCGTGGCCTTGGTACGTGGTCGCCGGATATCCCTTGCTGCGCAGCTGTTCGAGCACTCGCTCGGCGTGGGTCTGACCTCGGGTCTCCAGTTGGAGCTGCACCCCGACCTCGGCGAGCCGCAGTCCGGGGTTCGTACGCGAGTGCACAACCTCCATGACGTTGGCTCCGGTGTCGCCGATCACCGACAGCAAGGTGGCCAGCGCCCCGGGCTGGTCGGGGATCGTCACCGCGACCGGCAGGTAGCGCCCGGCCAGCGTCATGCCGTGCTGGATCACCTTGCCGAGCAGGAGCGGGTCGATGTTGCCGCCGGAGAGCACCACCACTACGGGGCCCTCGAAGGCCTCGGGCGCGTCCATCAGAGCGGCCACACCGACCGCGCCGGCGGGCTCGACGACCAGCTTGGCCCGCTCGGCGAGCGCCAGCAGCGCGCTCGAGATCGCCTCCTCCGAGACTGTACGGATCTCGTCGACGTAGGTCTGGATCATCGGGAAGTTGGTCTCTCCCGGCAGGCCGACCGCGATGCCGTCGGCCATCGTCGGCATCTTGTCGAGCCGGATCGGACGGCCCTCGCGCAGCGAGACCGGGTAGGCGGCGGCCGTCTCGGCCTGCACGCCGACCACCTTCACGTCGGGGTGCTTCGCCTTGATCGCGAGCGCCGCACCGGCGAGCAGGCCGCCACCGCCGAGCGGGATGACGACCGTCTTCACGTCCGGTGCCTGCTCGAGGATCTCGAGCCCGATCGTCCCTTGGCCCGCGACGACGTCGGGGTGGTCGAACGGGTGGATCATCACGGCACCGGTGCGCTCGGCGAAGGCCATCGCGGCCTCGAGGCACTGGTCGACGTACTGCCCCTCGAAGATCACCTCCGCGCCGTACGCCCGGGTGGCCTTCTCCTTCGGGATCGGCGCGCCTTCGGGCATGAAGACGGTGGACGGGATGCCGAGGGTGGTCGCCGCCAGCGCGACGCCCTGGGCGTGGTTGCCCGCGCTCGCGGCCACCACCCCGTTCTTGCGCTGCTCCTCGGTCAGCCGGGCGATGCGTACGAAGGCCCCGCGGGCCTTGAAGGAGCCCGTACGCTGCAGGTTCTCGCACTTGAGGATGACCGTGTCGCCGATCATGTCGGTGAGCCAGCGGGCTCCCTGGACAGGCGTCTCGGTGATGTGGTCGCGCAGCAGCTCGCGGGCCTCGAGGATGTCGTCGTACGTCGGCTGACCATGCATCTCAGGCACTGCCTGCTCCTGGGCTCGGCGGGGGTGGGGAGGTCGGCCCGTTGGCCGGCAACGGAGGCGGAGGCGACGTCGGCGCCTGAGCCGGGGCCGTGGCGGTCAGGTGGTTGGCCACCGCGTTGAGGGCCGCCACCAGCGGCACGGCCACGAGCGCACCCGCCACGCCACCGAGCACGATGCCGGTCGCGACCGCCAGGATGACGCCGAGCGGGTGGACCCGGACCCAGCGGCCGAGCAGGAACGGCTGCAGGCCGTGGGCCTCGAGCTGCTGGACCAGGATCACGCCGCCGAGCATCAGCAGTGCCGTCACCGGTCCCTGGGAGACCAGCGCGACGAGCACGGCGACCGCGCCCGCGACGGTGGCACCGATCAGGGGCACGAACGAGCTCAGGAAGACGAGCACGCCGATCGCCGCGACGAACGGGACCTGCAGGGCTGTGGCGATGATCATGATGCCGACCGCGTCGACCGCGGCCACGATGACCGTCGCCCGGGTGAACTGGGTCAGCGACACCCAGGCGACCCGGCCGGAGCTGTCCATCCGGCTGCGGGCGGCCCGCGGCGCGAGGCGGACCAGCCAGCCCCAGATCCGCTCGCCCTCGGCGCAGAAGAAGTAGGTGGAGAAGAGCACGATGAACAGGCCGGCGAAGACGTCGAGGGCGACCCCGCCGACCTCGCTGACCCGGGAGAATGGGTTGGAGGCGTACGACGCCGCCCACTCCTCCAGGGTGTTCTGCACCGTGTTGAGCCAGGTGTCGATCTGGGTCTCGCTCGCGTTGAACGGCCCGTTGATCAGCCAGTCGCGGATCTCGTCGAGCGCCTTGACGGTCTGCCCGGCCAGGTCGTTGAAGCCGTTGGCGACCTGCGTGCCGGCGAAGCTCAGCATGGCGATGACCGCCACGAGCACGCCGATCACCACGAAGAGCGCCGAGATGCTCCGCTTCAGCCCTATCCGGGCCAGGCCGTTGACGATCGGGGAGACGAGCGCGGCGATCAGCAGCGCGATGACCACCGGGACCACGACGATGCTGAGGTAGCCGAGTGCGCGGACGATGAGGTATCCGGCGGCAACGATGACCAGGAACCGCCAGGCCCACTGCGCGGAGAGCTCGACGCCATAGGGGACGTAGGTGCGGCTGACGGCCTTGGGCGGCGTCACCGGCTCGGGGGCGGCCAGCTGCTCCTGGCGCTCCTCGCGCAGGCGCTCGAACTGGTTGACGAGGCGCAGCGCGAAGTTCTCGGCCGACTCACGGGCCTCCGCGGCGGCCTCCTTGGCAACCTCGGCGGACTCGCGCGCGTCGGCTTCCTCCTGGGCGAAGCGATGTGCCTCGCGCGTCTCTCGGCTGCGTCTGAACGCGCCCTTCATCCGCTCGAGGCCATCCTTGGCGGTCCGCTTCTCGCCCCCGGGAACATCCCCCTGATCTGTCACCTGACAGAGGCTACCGGGAGGGTGTGAGGTGGGTCGCAAGGTGCCGGGCCGTCGCGGGGCGCGACCTCGCAAGCAGGCCCACCGCGGCGAGCACGTAGTCGCTGTCGACCGCCCGCAGTGGTCGCTCCGGGAGCTGCCATCCGCCGCGCGCCGACCAGCGCATCACCCGCTCCTCGATGCCCCGGCGACCGTGCCGGAGAACGCCGCCGGAGCCGATCACCACGCCGACCCGGCGCAGGTCGGTGCCGGTGCGCTCGATGACCTTGCCGCTCGGGGACAGGACGACCCGGGAGCGTCCCGCGTGCCGCTGCAGGGCCGTGGAGATCGCGATCCTCGCCAGAAGCTCGTCGATGTCCTTGTCCTGCTCGGTGCGCGGCAGCCAGCCGGGGTGGTTGCGCCGATGCTCGACCTCGCCGGAGAGATCCGACTCGGCGAGGCTCGGGTCGGAGTGGTCGGCCGCCGCGAGGGTCGTGGTCGCCGACCAGCGCATGCCCAGATCGCCCTCGACAGTGCGGGTCACAGGGGTGACGGCGACGACCTCCTCGCGTACGTGCTCCGCCTCGGGGTCGGGACGGACCACGCTGTGCACGTCGGTCGTGGCGCCGCCGACGTCGACGACGACCACGTCCTCGCCGAGCACCTCGGCCAGCGTCTCGACTCCCTGGAGAACGACATCGGGCGTCGCCCCCTGGACGATCCGCCGGAAGTCGGCCCGGCTGCTGAGGTTCTTGCCGCCGATCACGTGCTCGAGGAACATCTCCCGGACCGCCGCGCGGGCGCTCTCGGGGGCCAGCACGCCGATCTTGGGAACGACGTTGTCGGCGACAATGACGTCGAGGCCCACCTTGGTGTTTGCCATATACCCGGCGGCCTGATCAACAACCGCGTTGTTGCCGGCAACTACCACCGGGCCGTGCCACACGCCGGCGCGTGTTGCCGCTGCCAGTTCCTCCGCGCCCTGGAGCAACGCCTCCCCGTTGCCTCCATCCGTTCCTCCCGTGAGCAGCACAAGGTCCGGCTTTGTCGTGTCGAGTGTGCGGCGAAGTGCGGTTCTGGCGTCAGGTGAGGCCATCGAGACGACCGCGACGACCTTGCCGCCGCTGGACAGCGCCACACGCCGCCCGGCCTCGGCGGTCACCAGCTCCTCGTTGCCGACCACGGCGATCCGGAGACCACCGCCGGCCGACGAGCAGGCGAGGATCTCGGCGTCGGCCGCCCGGGAGTCCTTCTCGGTGAGAGCGGCCAGGCAGGCGTCGTACGCCTCCATCACCTCGTGCAGCGACGTCGGTGCGCTCGCGGTGCCGAGGATCTCGCCGGAGACGAGGTCGACGTGGAGCGCCTTGGTCCAAGTGGAGCCGAAGTCGACGCAGACAGCGGTCTGGGGCGCTTCAGCTCTGGTCAAGGGCCTGCTCGAGGTCCGCGACGAGGTCCTCGGCGTACTCGATCCCGACGGAGAGCCGCACCAGGTCGGCCGGCACCTCGAGGTCGGTGCCCGCGACCGACGCGTGCGTCATCCGCCCCGGGTGCTCGATCAGGCTCTCGACACCGCCGAGCGACTCGCCCAGCGTGAAGATCTTGGTGCGCTCGCACACCGCGAGCGCAGCGGCCTCGCCGCCCTCGACGCGGAAGGAGATCATGCCGCCGAACCGCTTCATCTGCTTCTGGGCGGTCGTGTGGCCGGGATGCGTCTCCAGGCCCGGGTAGATGACCTCGCCGACCTTCGGGTGCGAGGTCAAGAAGTCGGCGACGCGCTCGGCGTTGTCGCAGTGTCGGTCCATGCGTACGGCCAGGGTCTTGAGGCCGCGAAGCGTCAGCCAGGCACCGAACGGGTCGGCGATCGCACCGGCGGCGTTCTGGAGGTAGCCGATCTTCTCGGCGAGCCCGAGGTCGCGGACGACCACGGCGCCGCCGACGACGTCGGAGTGGCCACCGACGTACTTCGTCGTGGAGTGAACCACGACGTCGGCGCCCAGGGTGAGCGGCTGCTGCAGGTAGGGGCTGGCGAAGGTGTTGTCGACGACCAGCAGTGCACCGGACTCGTGGGCGACCGAGGCCAGGGCCGAGATGTCGGCGATGTTGAGCAGCGGGTTGGTCGGCGTCTCGACCCAGACGACCTTGGTCTTGCCCGGCTGGATCGCGGCCGCGACCGCGTCTACGTCGGCGACCTGAGCCGGCGTGTGCGCGATCCCCCACTGGCTCTCGACCTTGTCGATCAGCCGGTGGGTGCCGCCGTAGGCGTCGTCGGGGATGACCATGTGGTCACCGGGACGCATCAGACTGCGGATCAGGGTGTCCTCGGCGGCCAGACCGGAGGCGAAGGCGAACCCCTTCTCGCCCTCCTCGACCGCCGCCAGCGCACCCTCGAGCGCGGTGCGGGTCGGGTTGGCGGAGCGGCTGTACTCATAGCCGTTGCGCAGGCCACCGACGCCGTCCTGCTTGTAGGTCGTGGTGGCGTAGATCGGCGGGATCACCGCACCCGTCGTCGGGTCGGGCTCGTAGCCCGCGTGGATCGCCTTGGTCTCGAAACCGGCCTTGCCGAGGTGCTGCTGCTCGCTCACACCGCGAGCCTACGTCCGATCCCACCTCGCGGCCCATCCGGGAACGTTCGCACGTCGAACTGTGTTGGAGACTGATAGTAACCCTGACTTTCTGGAGGTCACTCATGTTCGGTCGACCACGACAGCTCTTCCCCGAGGACCGCACCCTCGCCGGGCGCGACCAGGCCCTCTTCGACCTGCCCGCCAAGCACCGCGTCCTGGGGACCCCGCTGCTCGCCTCCGCCGAGGACGGCACCGCGCCGGAAGGGGCTGAGGTGGCGTACTTCGGTCTCGGCTGTTTCTGGGGCGCCGAGGAGATCTTCTGGCAGACACCGGGGGTCTACTCGACCGCCGTCGGGTACCAGGGCGGCACCACGGCCAACCCGACCTACGAGGAGGTCTGCAGCGGCCAGACCAACCACACCGAGGCGGTCCGGGTCGTCTTCGACCCCACCGTGGTCTCCTACGCGGACCTCGTGAAGAAGTTCTTCGAGGTGCACGACCCGACGCAGGGGATGCGGCAGGGCAACGACGTCGGGACCCAGTACCGCTCGGCGCTCTACTACGTCTCCGACGCGCAGCGGGAGACCGCTGAGGAGCTGACGAAGGTCTACGGCGACGAGATCGCCCGGCGGGGCTACGGCGAGATCACCACCGAGATCCGCGAGGTCCCGACCTTCTACGCCGCCGAGCCTGCGCACCAGCAGTACCTGGACCGCGTTCCCAACGGCTACCGCTGCCACGCCAACACGGGCATCGCCTTCCCCGCGACCGCCTGAGGTCAGGCCAGCGGCAGATACATCACATGGAGGCCGACCCGGCCGTGCGACGTCGAGTCGAACGCGTCCGGGACGGTCCCGATGATCTGGAACCCAAGGGACTTCCACAGGCGTACGGCGGTGGTGTTGGTCTCCACGACCGCGTTGAACTGAATGCCGTGGAAGCCCTGCTCGCGGTGCCAGCTCACGCAGTAGTCGCCGAGGGCGCGGCCGACGCCCTTGCCGCGGGCGTTCGGCGAGACCATGAACGAGGCGGTGCCGATGTGGCCGCCGCGGCCCGGGCGGTTGGGGCCCATCTTGGCGCTGCCGAGGATGTGCTCGTCCTTGGCGTCGCCCTCGACCGCGACGACCACGTGGTCGTACATCCACAGGTCCTTGGCCTCCTCGGAGGACAGGCCTTCGGGGTAGGCGTAGGTCTCCCCCGCCGCCACGATCTCTGACCAGAACGGGTAGATCTGCGGCCAGTCCTCGGCCGTCGCTTCGCGGATCTGCATCAGAGGTCAACCTTTCCGTCGATGGCCTCGCGCATGAGGTCGGCGTGGCCGCAGTGGCGGGCGTACTCCTCGATCATGTGGACCAGGATCCAGCGCAGGCTGATCGACTGGCCGTCGCGGGTCGTGCCGGCCGCGATCTGGTCGAGGGAGCCAGCCGCGTCGGTGAGCTCGTTGGAGCGAGCGATCGCGTCGCGGAGCAGGGTGCACAGCGCCTCGGGATCATCCTCGGAGGCGCTGGTGAACTCCCAGTCCTTGTCGTCGTCCCAGGGAGCCGTGTCGAACGGCGGGACCGGGCTGTTGCCCGCCAGGCGTACGCCGAACCAGATGTCTTCCACGTACGCCATGTGCTTGAGGAGTCCGGCCAGCGTCATGGCGGTGGGCGGGAAGGGACGGTTGAGCTGCTCGTGGTCGAGGCCCGCGACCTGCCTGAGCAGGGTCGCCCGGTGGAAGTCGAGGAACGTGCGCAGGGTCGTGGACTCGTCCGCGACATAGGGGGCACCGGTCGGATGGCGGGTGTCCTCGAAGAGTGCCTCGGTCATGGGCGCCAACGTAGCGGCGGCGAGTTTCCTCGGCGAATCACTTTCGCGAAACTGAAACGCGTTCTAGATTTGGGCCATGCCCCACGCGCCCCGAGGTCCACAGAGTCCCGAGAAGCCGCTCAGAGTCGTCGTCTGGTCCACCGGGACGGTAGGTCGTCATGCGATCGCGGGAGTCGATGCCCATCCCGACCTGGAGCTGGTCGGGGTCTGGACCTCGACCCCGGCGAAGGCGGGTCAGGACGCCGGGGAGCTGGCCGGGCTCGGACGTACGCTCGGGGTGGCGGCGACCACGTCGCGCGACGAGCTGCTCGCGCTCGCCCCGGACTGCGTCGTCCACGCGGCGATGACCGACGACCGGGTCTTCGAGGCGATCGAGGACCTGACCGGGCTGATCCGGGACGGGGTCAACGTCGTCTCCTCCGGGCCGGTGATCCTGGTGCACCCGCAGGGGACGCTGCCGGACGAGATGATCTCGGGCATCGACGAGGCAGGCCGCGAGGGCCGTGCGTCGCTGCACGTCAACGGCATCGACCCGGGCTTCGCCAACGACGTCCTGCCGCTCGCGGTGACGTCGCTGTCCCAGCGGATCGACCACCTCCGGGTCAGCGAGATCGCCGACTACTCGACGTACTTCCAGCCGGTCGTGATGAAGGATCTCTTCGGCTTCGGGGGCTCGCTGGAGGACAAGCCGTTCCTGTGGGAGCCGGGCGTGCTGAGCACCGCCTGGGGCCCCGTCGTCCGGGTCCTCGCCGCCGGTCTCGGGGTGACCCTCGACGAGCCGCTCGTCGAGCATGTCGAGCGCCGTCCGGCGGTCAAGGACACCAAGACTGTGTCGGTGGACATCGCGGAGGGCACCCAGGGCTCCGTACGCTTCACCGTCACCGGCAGCGTCGACGGAGTCCCCCGCATCACTCTCGAGCACGTCACCCGGACCGACGCGGAGTCCGACCCCGATTGGCCCACCCCGGCGAACGGCGATGGCTGCTACCGCATCGAGATCACCGGCGAGCCGTCGATGACCGTCGAGTTCAGCCACCACGGCGAGCACGGCGACCACAACGTCTCCGGGATGATCGTCACCGCCCAGCGCCTGGTCAACGCCATCCCCGCCGTCGTCGCCGCCGAACCCGGCCTGGTGAGCCCCCTCGACCTCCCCCTGATCACCGGCCGCGGCCTCGTAGCCGCCGAGTAGGCAGTTGTGGGCGCCGAAACCGCACCTTTGGCGGCCGAGATCGCAGAAGTGGCGAGCGAATCTGCAGTTCTGGCGAGCGCCAGAACTACCAACTCGTACGCCACAACTACAGATTCGGCCACCACTTCTACCTTCTCGACGAGACTTCAGGAGACACGATGAGCATTCTCGAACGATTCAGGCTGACCGACCATGTGGCTGTCGTGACGGGAGCGGGGCGTGGGATCGGGGCGGCCACCGCGGTGGCGCTGGCCGAGGCCGGGGCGGACGTGGTGATCGCCTCGCGCACCGAGAAGCAGCTTCGGGAGGTCGCCGAGAAGGTCGAGGCTGCCGGTCGGCGGGCGCTGGTGGTGCCGGCGGACCTGGCCGACACGGACGCGACGGCGGGGCTGGCGGCGACGGCGTACGAGGAGTTCGGGCGTCTCGACATCGTGGTCAACAACGTGGGCGGGACGATCCCGAACACGTTCCTCGACACCGACGAGGGCTACCTCGAGGAGGCCTTCCACTTCAATGTGACCACGGCGCACGCGCTGACGCGGGCGGCGGTGCCGTACCTGGTGAAGAGCCCGGACGGACAGCAGTCGGTGGTGTCGATCAGCTCGATGATGGGACGCACCGCGGGACGCGGCTATCTGGCCTACGGCACCGCGAAGGCCGCGCTGGCGCACTGGACGCGGCTGGCCGCGACAGACCTGGCACCGCGGATCCGGGTCAACGGCATCTTCGTCGGCTCGGTGCGTACCAGTGCCCTCGAGTTCGTGGCGGGCGATGACACCATGCGCGGCGAGATCGAGTCGAAGACCCCGCTCGGACGGATCGGGGAGGCGGAGGACATCGCCGCCGCGGTGGTCTATCTGACCTCCCGGGCCGGGCAGTTCGTCACCGGGAAGATGCTCGAGGTCGACGGCGGCACCGAGGCGCCGACGCTCGACCTCAAGCTCCCCGACGTCGGCGCCTGATCCTCACACGGCTAGACCGTGACGTCCTTGTGCCAGGACTCGGTGACGTAGTCGGTCACCCAGCCCATCGACTTGTAGAGCCCGTCTGCCCCGGTGGGGCTGTCGGCGTCGACCTCGAGCGAGACCCGGTCACGGCCGCGCTCGATGGCGTCGCCGATGACGGCGTAGAGCAGCCCCTTCGCCACCCCGCGGCCGCGGGCGTTGCGGTTGACCCCGATGTACTCGACGTACGTCCCCTCGACCCCGGCCGCATTCGCGGGCAGCACCGAGGCGACCAGCGAGCCCGCAGGCAGCGTGTCGTCCACATACGCGAGCCACCAGTGGTCCCAGCGGTGACCCGGGTCCTCACGGAGGCGCTGTACGAACTCCGGGAAGCTCTCCCGGTAGGAGTTGAAGTGGTCCTGGAAGGACTCCTCCAGGGTCTGGTGGACCGTCTGCAGGTCGGCCGCGACGGGCATGCCGTTCTCGTGGGTCTCGACCGGGCGGATCGTCACCCCTTCGCGGAGCGGGGGCACCTTCTCGTCGGGCAGCACCGGCCGGCTCATGTGCAGCCAGGTGCGCTTGTTGGTGAACTCCGCCGCGGCCAGCCACTCCCGCTGCACGGTGTCGTCGGCGAACGGGCTGGCGTCGAGGTGGGACTCGGTGATGCCGCGCAGCGCGGCCATCGAACGTGCCTGGTCCTCGAGCCAGGCGTAGAGCCCGGCCGCGACCTCGGCGGCTTGGGCGATGGTGCGGTCGACGTAGAGGTAGACGAGCGTGCGGCCTGCGGCGCGGTCGTGGGCGATGGCCCAGGCGCGGATGTCGCCGGCGGGGTCGACCGCGACGAGCTGCTGGCGGGTCCAGGAAGCGGGGCCGGCGATCTCGCCGGTGATGGCGTCGGCATCGACCTTTCCGGAGCCCTCGAACGGCGTCTTGTCGACCGCCCGCAGCCTCAGCAGGGCGGGCAGGTCGTCGAGGTCTGGGACCTTCGCCGTCCATCCGGCAGGGAGTTCCACGGGCGTCTCGCTATGGTCGCTCACCCGTCCATTCTCCCAAAGCGAGTCAGCGGTCGACCCAGCGGTCCGTGCCTGGGACCAGCGACGATGCTCCGGCGGTCAGCTCGGCGAGCAACGATTCCAGTCGGTTCTCGTCCTCCGGAGGAGCTCCGATCCGCAGGGTCACGGCGGTCCCATAGGCAGTGTCGAGGACGGTCACACCGGCAGATCGCAGGTCGGTCTCGAGGCGGCCGGCGGCATCGTACGGAACCTCGATCCGGTACTCCCGGACCAGCTCTCGCCGTAGCGTGCCGACCTCGTCGAGCGCGGTGCGGACGGCGTCGGAGTAGGCCCGGACGAGGCCACCCGCGCCGAGCAGGGTTCCGCCGAACCAGCGAGTCACGACGGCGACCGTGTCGGAGACGCCGGCGCCGCGGAGCACCTCGAGCATCGGCGCCCCGGCGGTGCCGGCCGGCTCGCCGTCGTCGTTCGAGCGCTCGACCGGCTGCGGCGGCGGGCCGATCCTGAAGGCGGAGCAGGTGTGGCGGGCGTCCCAGTGCTGCTTGCGCAGCCGCTCGACCACCGCCCGCGCGTCGGCCTCGTCCTCGACCCGGACGAGCGTGCACAGGAACCGGGACCGCTTCTCCTCGATCTCGGCGGCGCCGTCGCGGCCGATGGTCAGGTAGTGCACGGTCTCACCAGATCCCCAGCACGCTGCCGCCGAGACGGATGATGAACCCGGCGACCACGACGATGAAGAAGACGCGTACGAACCCGGCGCCCTTCGCCACCGCCGTCCGCGCTCCGAGGTAACCGCCGATCAGGTTGCAGACACCCATCACCAGGCCGGTCTTCCACAGCACCGCGCCCTGCGGGATGAAGACCACCAGGGCGGCGAGGTTGGTGGCGACGTTGGCCATCTTCGCCTTCGCGCTCGCCTCCAGGAAGGAGTAGCCCAGGAGGCCGACGAGCCCGATCACCAGGAAGCTGCCGGTCCCGGGGCCCAGCGCACCGTCGTAGAAGCCGACCGCGAACCCGACCGCCATCGCGCCGATCAGGTGCCGGTGACCGTCGTACCTCAACTCGGTCGCCTCGCCCAGGGACGGCTTGAAGAGCACCCACGCGCCGACCAGGATCAGCGCGATCAGGACGATGGGCTCGAAGACGCTCTCCGGGAGATAGGAGGCGACGCCCGCGCCCAGCGCGGACCCGGCGAACGCGAGGATCATGAGCGGGATGAACGTCTTCGGGTCCGGGCCCACCCGCCGGTAATAGGTCGCCGCACTGATCGAGGTGCCGAAGATCGAGGCCAGCTTGTTGGTCGCCAGGATCTGCACCGGCGCGGCGCCGGGAAGGAAGAGCAGCAGCGCCGGGAGCTGGATCAGCCCGCCACCGCCGACCACCGCGTCCACGTAGCCGGCGGCCAGGGCCGCGATCGCGAGAAGGGCAAGTACGTTCAGCGTCTCCTCGGGCACGAGCGCAGATTACGCGGCCGGATGCTCACCGAGTTAACTCGGTTCAGCCGGCCCACCAGCCGCGGCCGCCGAAGGCGTCGGGGTAGCCACCGTAGGAGTTAGACGTACGCCGCGCGGTCCTGTCCCCGAGATAGGACCCGACCACGGCCGCGCCGAGGTCGTCCAGCTCGGGCGCGACGACGCGGCCCTCGACGCGGCGGGCCATGGAGTCGATGAAGCGGGCCAGACCGGGATCGTCGCCGAGGCGGAAGAACGTCGTCTGGGCGCCGAGGCGGCGGGAATTCTCCAGCTCCTCGACGGACCGGGCGATCGTCACCGGGTGCGGCGGGTAGGAGAACCAGACGTCACCGCCCGCCTCCAGATGGGCGGTGGGCTCGCCGTCGGTCACGATCAGGAGCACCGGCTGGGCGCCGGGGTGCTTGCGGAAGTGCCGGTTGGCGAGCAGCAGCGCGTGGTGCAGGTTGGTGCCCTTGTCCCAGATCGCGTCGAGCGCAGTCAGCTTCTCGATCTCCATCGTCTGGGCATAGCGACCGAACGAGATCAGCTGCAGGTCGTCGTTGCGGAAACGGCTCTTGATCAGGGTGTGCAGGGCCAGCGCGGTGCGCTTCATCGGCACCCAACGGCCGTCCATCGCCATCGAGAAGCTGGTGTCGACCAGAAGGGCGACCGCTGCCTGCGTACGGGCCTCCGTCTCCTGCACCTCGATGTCGTCGACACTCAGCCGCACACCCGGGCCGCGTCGGCCCTCGCCGACCTCCCGGATGACGGCGTTCGTGATCGTGCGAGGTACGTCCCAGGGCTCGGTGTCGCCGAAGGCCCAGGGCCTCGAGGAGCCGGAGAGGTCGCCCGCCGCACCGGCGCGCTGGAGGTCGCGCTCGCCCTGGCGACCGGAGAGCCGCTGCGCGACGTCGCGGAGCAGGGCCTTGCCGAGCTGGCGCATCGCCTTCGGGGTCAGCCGGAGGTCACCGTCGGAGCCGCGCTCGAGCTGGCCGGAGTCGCGCAGCGCCTGCTCGAGCTCCTGCAGGGTGCGCGCGTCGACCGCGGCCTCGTCACCGAGCTGACGGGAGAGGGCGTCGAGGTCGATGTCGTCGAGCCGCGAGCCGGCGTAGGACTGCTGGAGCTGCTCGGAGAGCTGGTCGAGCTCGGCGATGTCCTGCAGTACGCCGGTGCCGTCACCGAGGCCCAGTCCCTCGCCGCCGCCGAACTCCTCGGAGCCGTACCAGTCCTCGCCGGGCCGCGCTGCCTGCAGGTTGGCGTCGAGCTGTGCCATCTGCTCCATCAGCGCGGGCGACCCGAAGGCCTGCTGGGAGAGCTCCATCAGCTCGCGTCGCTGCTCGGCCGACATCGAGTTGAGCATCCGCTGCGCGGCCGCCGAGCGCTGCGCGAGGGTGTCGAGCAGCTCGTCGATGTTCTGCGGGTTCTCCGGGAAGTACTGGCCGTGCTTGGTCATGAACTCGTCGAAGTCCTCGGGGGTGTCCTCCCCGCGGTTGTGCTTGTCGAGGAGCTCGTTGAGATCGCGCAGCATCTCCGCGATCGCCTCACGGTCCTCGTCCGTGGCCCCTTCGAGCGCCTGCTTCATCCCGGCGAACCGCTGGTCGAGGAGCTCACGGCCGAGCAGGTCCTTGATCTCCTCGTAGGCCTCGCGGGCCTCGCGCGAGGTCCAGTCGTACGAGGCGAGCTCGCTGACCGCGGCGGCGGTGTTCGGCGAGAGGTTGTCGATCTGCATCTCCCGGAACGCGCGGTCGCCGTCGTCCATGGTGACGTCGCGCGCCAGCTGCTTGCGCTCCTCCAGGACCGCCTTGTCGAGCAGCTCACGCACCTGCTCGAGCGTGCCGTCGAGGTTGTGCCGCTGCAGCAGCTCACGGCGCCTCTCCGCGACCTGCCGGGCGATGTCGTCGAGCCCGCGCTGGTCCTGTCCCCCACGCCGCAGGAACTCCCGCATCGCCCGCTCGGGCGAGTAGCCGGACATCACGTCCTCACCGATCGCGTCGAGCGCCTCGGCGATGTCGACCGGTGGCGCGAGCGGGTCACCCCCGGCGTACTTCTTGTAGCGGCTCATGGTCGGTGCTCCTTCACGCATGTAACACGCTGTTCGTAGGTCTATCCGGTCGTTCTGATAGGGCGAGTAGTCCTACGAACGACGTGTTACCCCCTGCCGATGCCTCCCGGCTCAGCCATAGATCGTTTCCCCATCAGCCGTGTCCTTGCCGATCTTTCTCGCTAGGAACAGGCCCTCGAGGGCCAGCTCGATGGCGCTGGCCAGCTGGCCGTCGTTCTTGGGGCCGCCGGTGGACTCGTAGACGCGGTCGCCGATCTGGTCGTAGAGGTCGGACTCGCCCAGGACGGGGAGGCCGGCCAGGAAGTCGGCGGCAGCGACCTTGGTGCCGGTGGTGACCATGCGGCCGTCCTCGATGGCGTCGATGAGCAGCGCGAAGTCGAGGCCGCGGAAGGACTTGCGGACGGTCTCGGCGATGGCCGTACGCAGCAGGTGGGTGAGGATCTCGGCCTCGCGGCCCTCCTCGCCGGACTCGAACTCGATCTTGCCGGAGAGCACCTCGACGGCCGTCTCCAGGTCGACGATGCGGGCGACCGCGTCGGCCTCGCCCTGGACGGTGGCGCGGTGCAGGGCCGCGGCCGCGACGGTCTCCGCGCCCGCGATCGAGAAGCGGGCGGAGACGCCGGAGCGCTGGTCGACCGCGGAGGAGCTGCGCAGGTGACGGGTGAAGACGGCGAGGATCTCGAGGAGGTGGTCGGGTACGTCGGCGACCAGGGCGGCCTCCTGCCGGATGACCGCCATCTCCGCGGCGAGCTCGCGCGGGTAGTGGGTGCGGATCTCGGCGCCGAAGCGGTCCTTCAGCGGCGTGATGATCCGGCCGCGGTTGGTGTAGTCCTCCGGGTTCGCGGAGGCGACCACGAGAAGGTCGAGCGGCAGCCGCAGCACGTAGCCGCGGATCTGGATGTCGCGCTCCTCCATCACGTTGAGCATGGCGACCTGGATCCGCTCGGCGAGGTCGGGCAGCTCGTTGATCGCGACGATGCCGCGGTGGGAGCGCGGGATCAGGCCGAAGTGGATCGTCTCCGGGTCGCCCAGCGAGCGTCCCTCGGCGACCTTCATCGGGTCGACGTCGCCGATCAGGTCGGCCACGGAGGTGTCGGGGGTGGCCAGCTTCTCCGAGTAACGCTCGGAGCGGTGCTTCCACGCGATCGGCAGCGCCTCGCCGGCCGTCGCCGCCAACCGCTGGGACCCCACGCTGACGGGCTCATAGGGGTGCTCGCCGAGCTCGGATCCCTCGATGACCGGGGTCCACTCGTCGAGCAACCCCACCAACGTACGCAGCAGCCTGGTCTTTCCCTGACCACGCTCGCCCAGCAGGACGACGTCGTGTCCGGCGATCAGGGCACGCTCGAGCTGCGGGATGACGGTGTCCTCCAGGCCGTGCAGCCCCGGCCAGGGGTCCTCTCCGGCTGCCAGCTTCGCCAGCAGGTTGTCGCGGATCTCCTCGCGGAGCGACTTGAACACATGGCCACTCGCGCGAAGCTGGCCGAGGGTGCTGATCGTGGGTGCGGCAGTCACGGACGCAACGCTACGCCGCCGCCCAACCCCTGGGCGGCCTCGGCGTCGACGTCCCGATCCGCGGATGCGGAGGACCCGACGCTGGCGAGGAGCTCCTCGACCCGCTCCCGGGTCAGCGCGGTGCGGTCGAGCTCTCCCACCTCGTCCAGGATCGCGACGACCTCGTGGAGCGTCGCCCGGGCCTGCGCGACACGCTCGGTCTCGCGCTCGACCACGGCCCGGCGTACGAGGACGTTGGCCTCACCCCACCGGTTGCGCTCCTCGAGGCGGTGGGCCAGCTCCAGCCGCAGATGGGTCTCGGCCTCGGCGTAGCGCCGCAGGCCGATCAGGGCATCGACCAAGGTCATCCGTGGCGAGGCGGAGGAGTCGACGTCGACCGACGCGTAGCCGATCTCCTCCTCGACCAGCCGCACGGCGTCCTCGTAGCGCTCCATCCGGACGTAGACCTCGGCCAGCCCGATCAGGCTGGCGCGGGCACGGTCGTCCATCCCGGCCGAATCCGCGACGGCGTACGCCTCCTCGAGGACCGAGACGGCCTCGTCGAGGGAGCCGGTCATGCTGAGCGCCTGGCCGCAGTTGGACAGCGCCATCTCCAGGCCGGCCGCGATCCCGGCCTCGCGGAAGACCTCGGCGGCGCCACGGAACTCCGAGATCGCCCGGGTCAGGTCGCCGACCCGCGCCCGGCTGATCCCGAACTGGTTGCGGATGTAGGCCGCGTCGACGTGCTGACCGGCGCGGAGGGCGGCGTCGAGGCCGAGCTCCTGAAGGGGAATGGTCTCGGCGGGTGGGTGCCGCATCGAGAGGCTGAACATCTTGTTGACCAGCTGGTACGCAGGGCCCAGCAGCCCCGCGCGCACGGCGAGACGTACGGCGCTGCCCATGGTCAGCCACTCCCGGTCGCCCCAGGCGCGGGCCTGCGGCGAGGTGGCGAAGCTCAGCGGCGTCACCCCGTCGACCACGGGGTCGAGGCTCATCAGCCGGAAGGACCGGCCGTCGGCCTCAGAGGCCGCGACGAGGGAGTGGGTGTACCAGCTCACCAGCCGCAGCAGCGCCTCGCCGGACTCCTTCTCGGAGCCCATCTCCAGGGCGTAGTCGCGGATCAGGTCGTGGAGCACGAAGCGTCCGGGGCGGTGCTCGCGGACGAGGTTGGCGTCGACCAGCTTGTCGACCAGGCGCCGGGCGGCGGCGATGTCGACGGCGAAGAGCGCCGCCATCGCGGGCATCCCGATCTCATGACCCGGGCGGAGGCCGAGGAGGCGGAAGGCACGCCGCGACTCCTCGTCGAGGGAGTCGTAGGACCAGGAGAAGACCGCGCGCAGGTCGGAGATGGGGTCGAGCGGTGCCTCCAGCGCCGCCAGCCGGCTGGTCTCGCCATCGAGCTCGGCGACCAGGTCGGTCAGCGGGAGGTCGGGGTAGCGGCTGCAGCGCTCGGCCGCGACGGCGAGCGCCAGCGGAAGGTGTCCACATCGATCCGCCAGGGCGCGGATGTCCGCCTCGTCGGCCGTCCGGTCGATGAGCCGCTGCCTCAGGAAGGCCGCCGACTCCGCCGGTGCGAGCGTGTCCAGCGCAAGCCGGCGGGCGCCCTCGCGGGTCGCCAGACCACGCAGCTGGCTCCGGCTGGTCACCAGCACCAGCGAGTCACCACCCGGCAGCAGGGGCCGCACCTGGGTGGAGTCGCGAGCGTTGTCGAGCACGAGGAGCATGCGCCGCTGCGCGAGGGTCGTACGCAGCAGGGCCGATGCCGCGTCCACCTCGGCCGGCACCGAGGCGGCGTCGACGCCGAGCCCGATCAGCAGGGTCGTGAGCGCCTGGGCGTGCGAGAGTGGCTCTCCCGGCCCGAAGCCGCGCAGGTCGATGAAGAGCTGACCGTCGGGGAAGTGCTCGGTCCGGGCGCGGGCCCAGTGCACCGCGAACGCGGTCTTGCCCACCGCCCCGATGCCGTGCACGGCCACCACGCTCGGCCAGCCGGCGTCGTGGGAGATGGTCACCGCATCGAGCAGCCGGAGCTCGGCCTCACGCCCGGAGAAGCTGGGGATGTCGGCCGGGAGCTGCCTCGGAACCATGTCCTCCTCCGAGACGCGCTGCGCGGGCACGGTCGCCTGACCCTGGGAGACCTCCGGGGCCGGCGAGGAGCCGGTCAGCAGCCGGGTGAACGTGGAACGCAGCTCCGCGCCGGGGTCGGCGCCGAGCTCGTCGGCCAGCCGCGCCCGGACCTCCTCATAGGACTCCAACGCCTCGGCCGTACGCCCCGCCGCGTCCAGCGCGTCCAGGAGCACCACCCACAGGGACTCCCGCAGGGGATGGTCGCCCACCACCCGGCGCACGTCGGCGACCGCCTTCGCAGCCCGGCCGGCGGCGATGTCGAGCTCGGCGCGATGCTCCAGCGCGGCCAGGTAGCGGTCGACCAGCCACGGCCGGGTGCGCTCGGCCAGCGAGTCCCCGGAAGGCTCGTCGAACGGCTCGGCACGCCACAGCGCGATGGCCTCCTCGAGCCGGTCGTAGGCCTCCGGGCCCTCGGCCGCGTCGAGCAGGTCGATGAAGGCCAGCGCGTCCACCGAGGAGCGCGGCAGGTCGAGGATGTAGCCGCCGGCGGCGCGGCGTACGACCTCCTTGCCGAGCACCCGACGCAGCCGCCCGATGTAGGTGTGCAGGCTGCCGCGCGGGTTGTCGGGGAGCTCCTCGCCCCAGATCCGGTCGGCGAGCAGGTCGGCGGAGACCGGGGTGCCGGCCTCCAGGGCCAGCAACGACAGCAACGTGCGCGGACGTCGTCCCGGGACCTCCACGGGCTCGCCTGCGCGCGTGACGATCAGGGGGCCCAGCAGACAGATGTTCACATCCGTCACCGATGCACCCCCGCCGTCCCGAGCCGCTTGCGCCTGAGAGCCACCCCCACACAATAGACGGGGCGCTTAGGGCCTACGACGAGAATGCGCCCTTTCCAGTACACAATGGGGCGCATGTCTCCCTTCGGCCGCACCGCCACCGGATCGCCCCTGACCGAGGAGTGCCCGTGCGGCAGCGGGCGGCGCTATGCGATGTGCTGCCACCGGCTGCACCGTGGCGGCGCCCTGGCCGAGACTCCCGAGGAGCTGATGCGCAGCCGCTACGCGGCGTACGCCCTCGGGGACTGGGACTACATCTTCCGCACCTGGCATCCGGGGACCCGCCCCGACGACCTGGGCGTGGCCGCACCCGACTCACGGCTGACGTGGACGGGGCTGCAGATCGAGGGCTCCGGGCTCGATGACGACACCCACGGCTGGGTGGCGTTCCGGGCGTCCTACCAGGCACCGTCGGGCGACGGGGTGCTCGCCGAGCACAGCCGGTTCGAGGTGCGTGCCGGACGGTGGCTCTACGTCGATGGCGAGATCGCGAGTCAGTGACCAAACGCAAGCATTCGCGTGAGTTTGAGGCAGACAGTGGAGAAACTGTTGCCGATATGTGGACGCGACAGGGTCCGGCACGACAGACTCTGACAAGTGACCACTGACGCGACCGAGGACCTGACCGGTCTCGAGCCATCGGCGCGCTCGCTCTTGGACGCGGTCATCGCGATGTCGAGCGAGCTCGACCTGAGCGCCATGCTGGAGAGGATCACCCGCTCCGCCTGTGAGCTGACCGGGGCGAGCTACGGCGCCCTCGGCGTCCTCGGCCTCGACGGCGAGCTGCAGAACCTCATCACCTACGGCCACCAGCAGGAGCCGACGCTGCAGGTCGTGGGCAAGAGCCGCGGCCGCCGGGCTCGGGTCGACGTCGAGGACGACGGCGAGCCGGCATCGACGACCCGGCCCAGGGGGATCACCGCTCCCGAGCCTCTCCTGCTCGTCACCCCACGCACCTCTGAAGGCGGCGGCAACCACGCGCTGCGTACGGGCGACCCAGGCAAGCGCAAGTTCATCGAGGTGCCGCTGCGCATCGACAACCGCGACTTCGGCCACCTGCTCCTGTCCGAGAAGGTCGGCGGTGCCGAGTTCACCAGCCACGACGAGCAGCTCGTCGTCGCCCTCGCCCGCGCCGCCGGCGCCCAGATCGACAAGGTGCGCGAGCTCGAGCTCAGCGAGCAGCGCCGCAGGTGGCTCGAGGCGAGCGCCGAGCTCAGCCGCGCCCTGACCCCGCCGCTGGACCACCTGGTCGCGCTCGAGCGGATGTGCGAGACCGCGCTGCCGCTGATGCGGGCGATCGGGGTCGGTGCCGGCACCCGCATCGAGCACGGTCTCGTCTCCGGTGTCGCTGCCGCGCCCGGTCATGAGGAACGGGTCCGCGCGGTCACCGAGAAGGTCCCGCTCCTGATCGACCGTCGCATCGTCGAGCCGCTCGACCTCGAGGTCGACGGACTCTACGTCGTGGTCGCTCCGGTGCGCTCCTCGCTCGCCGGCCGAGGCGCGCTGCTGGCGATCTACGACAACGCCGGCGCCGCCCACGACGAGCACGAGCGCGAGCTGTTCTTCGGCTTCGCCGGCCAAGCCGCCCTCGCCCTGGACCGCCTCCGCGCGGTCGAGGACCGGGCCGACCTCGCCGTCATCACCGACCGTGACCGGATCGCCCGCGACCTGCACGACGTGGTCATCCAGCGCCTCTTCGCGATCGGTCTCCAGCTCGAGACCCTGGGTCGCAACCCGCAGCGGGTCGAGGACCTGCCCAAGCGGCTCTCGGAGCAGGTCGACGCGTTGGACCAGACCATCAAGGACGTACGCGGCTCCATCTTCGACCTCAGCAACCACGACGCCTCCTCGCTGCGCGCGCAGGTGCGCGAGGTCGTCCGGGAGTACGCGGGCGTCATGGACTTCACGCCGGAGATCAAGATCACCGGGCCGGTCGACACCGCGGTGCCCGACTCGGTCCGCAACCACCTGCTGCCGGTGCTGCGCGAGGCGGTCTCCAACCTCGCCCGGCACGCCCAGGCCCACAGCGCCCAGATCGAGCTGACCCTTCAGGACGACGAGATCAAGCTGGTCGTACGCGACGACGGCGGCGGCGTCCCCGAGGAGGCCGAGGAGAGCGGGCTGAAGAACGCCCGCTGTCGCGCGGTCCAGCTCGGTGGCCAGCTCGAGATCGGCCCGCGCTCCCCCAGCGGCACCGAGCTCGTCTGGCAGGTGCCGTTGGGCGCTGGGGTCTGATCCCTACTGACCCCGGCGGGGGTGGAGCAGCTCCTTGGCCATCAGCGCCGCCTGGGTGCGCCGCTGCACGCCGAGCTTGGCCAGGATGCTGGAGACGTAGTTCTTGACCGTCTTCTCGGCCAGGAACATCCGCCCGGCGATCTCGCGGTTGGTCAGGCCCTCGCCGATGAGCGCGAGCAGGCGCTTCTCCTGGGGCGTGAGCGCCTGCATCTGCGGCGACTCACCGTCGGGGTTGCGCATCTTCTCCATGACCTTCGCGGTCATCAGCGGGTCGAGCAGCGAGCCGCCACCGGAGACGGTGCGGATCGCCTCGACCAGGTCGTTGCCGCGGATGTCCTTGAGGACGTACCCCTTGGCCCCGGCCATGATCGCCGAGAAGAGCGCCTCGTCGTCGTCATAGGAGGTCAGGATGAGCGCGAGCATCTCCGGGTAGGCCGCACGGACCTCACGGCACACCTCGATCCCCGAGCCGTCGGGCAGGCGGGCGTCGAGCACGCACACGTCCGGCTGGAGGCGGTCGATGTCCTCGCGTGCCTGGGCGGTGGTGCCGCCCTGGCCGACGACGGCGATGTCGTCATGACTGTCGAGCAGTGTCGTCAACCCTTGGCGCACGACCTCATGGTCGTCGAGCAGGTAGACCCGGATCGTCCTTGTCTCGGTCAACACCGTCTCACTTCCCCCATTCGTTGAAGGGAGACCACGGTATCGGTCAGCCCCAGTCCGGTCGATGTGTGAGTCATCCACAATACGGTTTTCGTGCCGCCATGCGGACCAGGCTCTGCGCCAGCTGTCGAGCCATCCTCCCGCGCGAGCACCTCACGCGCCAGCGACGCGGCGGTCGCGGTGTCCAGATGAGCCAAAGGTTCATCCAGAACTAGGACCTTGTGCCCTGCCAGCAGCGACCTCGCCACCGCCAGCCTTGCTCGCTCGCCGCCGGAGACCTCGGCGGCGCCGTCGCCGAGCCTGGTCTGCATCCCGGCGGGGAGGGCATCGAGCCAGTCGCCGAGGTGGGCACGCCGGATCGCCTGCTCGACCTCCTCGTCGGTGGCTCCGGGCCTGGCGAGGCGTACGTTCTCGACGAGGCTGGAGGCGAAGACGTGCGGGTCGTCGTCGACGAGACCGACGATCTTCCGTACGTCCTGTGGGTCCATGTCGCGCGTCGACCGGCCGCCGAGCGTGATCGTGCCGGTGTCCGGGTCGAGGAAGCGCAGCAGCAGTGCGGCCAGGGTGCTCTTGCCGGAGCCGGACGGACCGACGATGCCGATCCGCGCGCCCGGCTCGAGGTGCAGGTCGGGGATCTCGACACTCTGGCCGATCGTCTGGCCGCCGGGGTGGGCGGTGACGCCGGTGATCGTGATCGTGGTGTCGTCGGTGGGCCGCTCGGGGTGCTCCGGGGCTACGACCGCCGGCGGGCGGCCGGTGAGGTCGTCGAGCCGGCGCTGCGCGGCCCTAGTGCGGGCCCGGGCCGCACCGGCGTCGGCGAGCGTGGCCGCGGGCTCGGCCAGCGCCAGCGGGACCAAGGTGAGCAGCGCGAGCATCGGTCCGTCACCGACGGTGGCGTAGGCAGCGGTCGCGGCGACCGCCGCGCCGGCGGTGACCAGCACGATGGCCTTGGCGAGCGAGGAGGCCGAGGCCGCTGTCGTGGTCGCCTTGGTGGCTGCGCCGGCCAGGTCGTCGAGGGTCTGCAGCACCGGCTCGCCGGCCTGCCACATCCGGCGCTCGGTCGCCGTCTGGGTCGCCTCCACCACCTGCTCGGACACCCTCGCCCGCACCGTGACCGAGATGTTCTCGGCGCGTGCGGCGCCTGCGTACGCGATCCCGAAGGCGGCGCCCGCCGCCACCACCGTGGCCATGGTGAAGGCCCCGGCGACGGGGTCGATGAGCGCGGTCGCCAGGACCGCGAGGGCCGCCACGACGGCGTACTCCCGGATCGGCAGCCGCACCCGCAGCTCCTCGTCGAGCACCGCGTCGACGTCGTCGACGACGCTGGCCAGCACGTCTCCCCTGCGGCCGGGCAGCGCGCCGGGCACCAACGGCACCAGCGCGTCGTAGATCTCGACCCGTCGCTTGGCCAGCAGCCGCAGCGCACTGTCGTGCGACCACAACCGTTCCAGGTAGCGCAGCACCGGCCGCGCGATCCCGAACGTACGCACCCCCACCATCGCGGCCACCAGCGTCAGGATCACCGGGTGGTAGGAGGCCTTGATGATCAGCCACCCCGCCAGCGCCGTCAGCGCCACCCCCGATGCCCAGCTCAGACCACCGACCACTGCCGACCCCCACAGCGCCACCCGCGCCGAGCCGTCAGGTACGTCGGCCGAAGCGTCAGGTACGTCGGTCGACACGTCAGCGGTTGCCGTCTCGACCGACGGGAGCGACGTCTCGGCCGACGCGGGCGACGCCTCGACGGGCGGGGTTTCGGCGGAGAGGGTGATGACCTGGTCGGCGATGTCGATGAGCGCCTCGCGGTGGGCGACGAGGACGACGGCTCGATCGCGGGCGAGGTCGGTGACGGTGTCGGCGATGATCCGCTCGGTGTCGGGGTCGAGGTGGGCGGTCGGCTCGTCGAGGAGGACCCAGGAACGATCGGAGAGTACGACGCGGGCCAGCGCCAGTCGGGCCCGCTCGCCGGCCGAGAGGGAGCGGCCGTCCTCGGCCAGGTCGGCGCCGAGACCGCCGGGGAGGTCGGCGATCCGGTCGGCGAGGGCTACCCGCTTGAGTACGCGCCACAGGTCGCTCTCGGTCGCCTCCGGCGACCCCAGCCGCAGGTTGTCGGCGATCGTGCCGCTGACGAACACCGGACGCTGGGGCAGGTAGGCGAACCGTCGTCGCCACTCGTCACCCGCGGCCGGCGTCTGTCCGTCGAGCTCGACGGAGCCCGCGTACGTCTCGTGGAGACCCGCGATCGTCGCCAGCAGCGTGGACTTCCCGCAACCGCTCGGCCCGACGATCGCGGTGATCCCCCGAGCGGGGACCGTCGCGGAGACCGGCGCCAACGCCGGCCGCTCGCGGTCCGGATAGGTGACGGACACGTTGCCGAGCTCGAGCCCGCGCGCGTCGGTCGAGCCGCCGGAGCCGCTAGGCGAAGGCGTGTCGAGACCAACACAGTCCGCGGTGGCCTCGAGGGTGGCCGTACCCTCGGCGGCCGCATGGAACTCGGTGCCGACGCGACGCAGGGGCCAGTAGGCCTCGGGGGCGAGCAGCAGGACCACGAGAGCCGTCTGCAGGTCGACCGAGCCGGCGGCGAGCCGGACCCCGATGATCACCGCGACCAGGGCGACCGAGATGGTCGCGACGAGCTCGAGCACGGCCGAGGAGGCGAACGCGATCTTCAGGGTCTCGAGCGTGCGGCGGCGGTAGCGGTCGGTGATCGTGGCGATGACCCGCGACTGGGCCGTGGCGCGACCGAAGGCGACCAAGGTGGGCAGACCCTTCATCACGTCGAGGAAGTGACCGGCCAGGGCCGACATCGCCCGCCACTGGCTGGCCGCCTGGTCACGCGTGGCGAGCCCGACCAGCACCCCGAAGATCGGGATCAGCGGCAGCGTGAGCCCCACGATGAGACCGCTGAGCGGGTCAGTCCAGACGATCACCGCGAGCACCATGACCGGCAGCACGCACGCCAGCACCAGCGCCGGCACATAGCGCGTCAGATACGGCTCGGCGGCCGAGACCCCGCGCGTGGCCAGCGCCGAGAGCGAGCCCGAGCTCTCCGACCGGCCGCGCAGGATCGCCCCGACCACCCGGCGCCGCAGGTCCGCCCCGACGACACCGGCGGCCCGGGCACCGGCCACGTCGGAGACCACTCCGACGACGGCGCGCCCGGCGAAGACGGCCACGACCGCCAGGGCCCAGCCGCTCACCGACCCCGTGTCGCGGATCGCGGAGATGAGCAGCCCGGTGATGGCGTACGTCTGGGCGATCAGCAGCACCGCACCCAGCACCCCGGCGGCCACCACGACGGCCAGCGGCCGCCGGGCTACCGACAGCTGGGCGCGCAGTCGCGGGTCGTTCGGGCGCATCTCAATGGGCGGCGGGGATGTGATGGATCGAGATCCGCTTGCGGAAGATCCAGTACGTCCAGGCCTGGTAGCCCACCACGATCGGCGTGAACACCGCCGCCACGATGGTCATCAGCTTCAGCGTGTAGGGCGTCGCCGCGGCGTTGGTCGTCGTCAGCGAGTTCGCGACGTCCGTGCTCGAGGGCATCACGTCGGGGAAGAGCCCAACGAAGAGCCCCGCCACGGCCAGTCCGATGGCGAGGAAGGTGCCCGCGAAGGCGAACCCCTCACGACCGACGTACGCAGCCGCCAGCCCGCCCACGAGCGCGAGCGCCGCCACCACGAAGATCACGGCGGTGCCGAGGTTGCCGGTCAGCCCCTGCGTCCACACCAGGAACACCACGGCGAGCACGGCGGCGACGACCCCGACGCGGAGCGCCAGCGCACGGGCCCGGCCGCGGATCTCGCCGTCGGTCTTGAGGGCGATGAACAGCGCACCGTGGGTCACGAACAGCGACAGCGTGACGAGTCCGCCGAGGAGGCCGTACGGGTTGAGCAGCGTCAGCACCGTCCCGGTGAACTCGAAGTCGGCGTCGATCGGCACCCCGCGCACGATGTTGGCGAAGGCCACACCCCACAGGAACGCGGGGACGTAGGACCCGAAGATCACCGCGCGGTCCCACCAGCCTGCCCAGGTGACCGAGGGCCGCTGGTGGCGGTACTCGAAGGCGACGCCACGCACGATCAGCGCGATCAGGATGAGGAACAGCGGCAGGTAGAAGCCGGAGAACAAGGTGGCGTACCACTCCGGGAACGCCGCGAACGTCGCCCCGCCCGCGGTCAGCAGCCAGACCTCGTTGCCGTCCCAGACCGGGCCGATCGTGTTGATCATGACGCGCCGCTCGCGGTCGTCGCGGGCCAGCACCGGGAGCAGCATCCCGACGCCGAAGTCGAAGCCCTCCAGGACGAAGTAGCCGATCCACAGCACGGCGATGAGGCAGAACCAGACAGTCGTGAGTTCCATCAGTTGCTCCTCAGTACGCGAAGTTCATCGGCTCGTCGGCGTCCGAGTCGGAGCCGCGCAGGGAGGGGTCGGGTGGCTCGACGAACGGGTCCGGAGCCTTCTTCACATACTTGATGAGGAGGCCGACCTCGACCACCGCGAGAACGGCATAGAGCAACGTGAAACCGATCAGCGACATCCACACCTCCCAGGGCTCGACGCCCGGCGAGACGCCGTTGGCGGTCGTCAGCACCCCGAAGACCACCCATGGCTGACGCCCCATCTCGGTGAAGATCCAGCCCATCGAGTTGCCCAGGAGCACCATCACCGGCGCCGAGATCGCCAGCGCGGGCAGGAAGCGCCCGACCAGCCCTGTCGGCGTACGTCCCCGGCGGGTGAACCAGAGCACCGCCAGCCCGATGAGGCTACCGACGACGCCCAGGCCCATCATCCAGCGGAAGGTCCAGTAGGTGACCGGGATGTTCGGGGTGTAGTCGCCGGGTGAGTAGTAGGTCGCGCCCGGCGTCGAGCCGTACGTCTCCCGATACTGCTCCTGCAGGTCGTAGATGCCCTCGACCTTGCCGTCGAATGTGCCGGTGCCGAGGAAGGAGAGCACGCAGGGCACCTCGAGCGCCCACTTCTCGTGCTTCCCGTCGCGGGTGCCGATCGTCAGAATGGAGAACGGCGCGCACGAGTCGGAGGTCTCCCACAGCGCCTCCGCGGCCGCCATCTTCATCGGCTGCACCTCGGTCATGATCTTGCCCTGGATGTCGCCCGAGACCGCCACCCCGATGCCGGAGAAGACCATGATCCAGGCCGCCAGCACCATCCCGCGCCGGTGCATCGGACGGTCGGCGTTGTTCTCGCCGGGCCGGCGCAGGTAGAGCCAGCCCAGGATGCCGAGCATGAAGGCGGCCGAGGTGAGGTACGCCGCGAGGATGACGTGCGGGAACGTGCCCAGCTGCACCTTGTTGAACATCACCGCCCAGAAGTCGGTGAGCTCGGCGCGGCCGGTGATCTCGTTGAACTTGTAGCCGACCGGGTGCTGCATCCAGGAGTTGGCCGCCAGGATGAACCACGACGACGCCAGGGTGCCGAGGTGGACGATCCACATGCACGCGTTGTGCAGCGCCCGCGGCAGCTTGTCCCAGCCGAAGATCCACAGCCCGAGGAAGGTCGACTCCAGGAAGAAGGCGAGGAGCGCCTCGATCGCCAGCGGAGCCCCGAAGACGTCCCCCACGAAGCGGGAGTAGTCCGACCAGGTCATCCCGAACTGGAACTCCTGCACGATCCCGGTGACCACACCGAGCGCGAAGTTGATCAGGAAGAGCTTCGCGAAGAACTTGGTCAGCCGAAGCCACTCAGGGTTCTTCGTACGCAGCCAGATCGTCTCCAGCACGGCGACGAGCATGGTGAGTCCCACCGTGAGCGGGACGAACAGGAAGTGGTAGACGGTCACGATGCCGAACTGCCACCTGGCTAACTCCAGGACGCTGTCCACGGCAGTCACTATGTCACTGGAGCAACACGAACCTCATCACCCCCTCCCGGGGGCATACGTTTCTTGTGAGCCACCGCACCTCGACCAGTCGTGGGCACAGTCGCGGGCACACAAGAAACCCGGCCGCCCTGGGCTCGAGGTCACGACCGCGGGGGGATGATCGCGACCTCGAGTCCGGGACGGCCGGGCTCTCAGGTCTTCGTGCCACCAGGGCCGCATACAGATGGGGGAGCCGATGCGGCAACCTGGTGTCACTCAGTGCTACAGGCCGAGGAGAACCTCAGCCCGTGAGATCACTATCTCATCATCTGTGGCCAGAGGTTGCGGTCTGGGACGGACTGTTTACGTACTGTAAACAGGTAACCTGCGTATCAGTAGACCTAATACGCGGGCGATACAGCGTCCCCACAGAAAATCCGGTATGCATTTGGATGTACCTTGAGGTAGGGGGTGAGCATGTCGGATCGCGAAGGTGTCCTCGCGCGGGTGGTCGACGAGGTCATCGACTACGTCGGTGCGGGCCTGAGCGTCCACCTGGTGGGGCCCCGCGGATCCGGACGCAGCGAGCTCTGCTCCCTGGTCGCCAACCGGCTCGAGGACGAAGGCCGGTCCGTGCTGCAGATCAGCGGCCACCGCGCCTGGCAGAACGAGCCTTTCGCCGCGCTCACCGCCGCCGGCATCGGCAGCGCGACGCCCACCGGCCCCCGTCGCACCATCGGCGAGATGACCACGGCACTGAGCAAGCAGCTCGGCAACGGCACCGTCCTGGTGATCGACGACGCCGACGCGCTCGACACCTACTCGGTCGGCGCCCTGCGCAACATCCACCGCCAACGACGACTCCTGGCCGTGACCAGCAGCCGCCACCAGCACCCCGTCGCCGAGAACACGCTGATGCTCGGCATCGCTCCGTCGGTCCAGGTCCGCTGCCCCGCGCTCGAGGTCGACGAGGTGCACGAGGTGTGCCGCGGCATCCTCGGCGGGCCGGTGGAGGCCGGTTCCCTGGCCCGGATCGCGATGGCGACCGGCGGCCTGCTCGGCCTGGTCCGGGCCATCGCCACCGTCGGGCCGCGGGCAGGGGTCCTGGAGCAGCTCGACGGACTGTGGCGGCTGCCGCGGCGTACGGGCTGGGCTCCTGAGCTGGCCTCTGCCGTCGAGCCGCTGGTCGCCGGGCTCGACCAGGCCGCCTGGGACGGCGCGACCGCGCTCGCGGTGACAGGTCCGGTGCCCCTGGACGAGGCCGAGAAGATGATCGAGCGCAACGTGCTCGACGCGCTCTTCGCCCACGGCCTGGCGCGGCACAGCGAGGACGGCCCGGGCAGTGGCGTCGTGGGCCTCTACCCGCCGCTCATCGGCGACTACCTGATCACCGAGGGCTCGGCGTTCGGTCTGGTGATCGCGCGCAACCACCTCGCCGCCGAGCAACCGCTCCTCGACTACGCCACCCACCGTCCCCGCGGCGCAGACGCCGCCCTGCTCCACCAGCGCTCGCTGCGCCAGATGGCCGACGAGGTCACCCGCGCGCGCCGCTCCTGGACCGAGATGCCTTCACCCGAGACGGCGCTGCCGCTGCTGGTCGCCCTCCGCAACACGGCGGCGCCCAGCGACCAGATCGAGGAGGTCGAACGGCGTACGCCGCTGACCGACACCCAGGAGTCGGCCTGGATGCTGGCCTGGTTCGCCACCTGGAAGGCGGTCGAGCTGGGCGATCTGAACGCCGCCAAGGCCGTGCTCGACGACGGGCTGAAGCGGCTGCCGACCTTCGCCGCGACGCTCGAGGCCTCCCGTGCCCACCTGCAGTTCCAGACGGAGTACGTCCCCGAGGTGCCCACGGTCGATCCCGACCCGCGCGACACGGTCGGCCCCGAGATGCTCGGAGTTGTCGCCGCCGAACGCCTCCTCGCCGCCGGGATGGTCGAGCAGGCGCGCAACCTGCTGGAGAGCCAGCGCCCGGAGAACCCGCTGCCCGCCGGTCTGCACGCCTTCCTCATCGGGCTCGCCGACATGCTCGGCGGCGACCTGGAACGTGGCATCGACTTCGCCCGCGAGCAGCTCGAGGCGGCCAACCAGAGCTCGAGCGCCATGCTCATCCAGGCCCACGCCTATCTCTGCGTACTCGGTCTGAGCATCGCCGGCCGGCTGACCGAGGCGAGCCAGGCGGCCTTCCAGAGCCTCGCCTCCTCGAGCGTCGCGGCCTACCGCGATGTCGCCCACACCGGCATTCTGACCCTCGGCGCCGAGATCGCGATGGCGCAGGGCCGCCCGGAGTACGCCCGCAGCCTGGCCTCCCAGATCGGCGGCGCGAAGGTGGCCTTCGGCCCCTGGCCCGGGATGGTGGCCAGCATCATGGCCCCTGCCAGCGGCCGGATGCCCAGCCTCAAGGAGCTGTGCGAGCTCGTCGGCCAGCGACTGGACGCCGGCTACATCACCGGCGGCATCTTCCTCGCCGTCGAGGCGGTCGAGCGCGGCGCCAACGAGAACAAGCACATCACCCGGGCCGCCAGCCTGGCGGCCGGCACCGAGAGCCCGCTGCTGCAGGGCATGGGAGCGTACGCCGCGACCACGGCCGCCGGCGACGTCGACGGCCTCCGCGAGGCGATCGTGAAGCTCGCCGACGCCGGCGCCCTCGTCTTCGTGACCAGGGCCGCGATCTCGCTGGCGATCCTCCAGCGCGAGGCCGGCGACCTGGCCGGCGCCGCCGAAACGCTCGACACCGCCTGGGAGCGCTCCGAGATCTCCGGCAGCCGAGCCGGCATGTTCCGTCGCGCGGCCACCCACATCGGCCTCTCCGGACGCGAGAGCGAGGTGCTTCGGCTGCTCCCGGAGGGACCCACGACCGCCTCGCTGGCAGCGGACCTGGAGATGAGCACCCGCACCGTCGAGACCCACCTGCACAACATCAGCCGCAAGACCGGGGTCTCGGGTCGCGAGGACCTCGCCCGGGTGGCCGACACCTGGCTCCGGCCGGCACCGAACGGCGACTACTCAGCCGGCGACAGGCACTTCACCAGCGGCTCGTAGAGCTCCTTGCTGGCCTTCTGGTCCGCCTCCGAGAGATCCTCCGGGCTGATCTTGGAGACGTCCTCGGCCTCGACCAGAAGGCGTACCGCCTCGTCGGAGAGGTCCGACTCGTAGTAGGTCTTCGCCAGGCATGCGGCCTGCTTCTCGGTCACCTGGTCCTGGCTGCTCTGGGTGATCTGTCCCTCGATGTCCTCGACGCTCGGCCGATCACCACCGCCGCTGCTGTCCCCACCACCACATGCAGTCAGGGAGACCAGGGAGATCACAGACGCCGCAGCAATCGCTACAAGGCGACCAGAAGTGCCTCGGGCTCCGCTTCGGCGGTGGGGGTTCGCCATCATGAGCACGCATCATGGCGTACGCGACCCTCCCCCGCTAGGGGGGAGGGTATCCGCGGACTCAGGAGCTGGTGAGGAAGAAGAGCAGGTCCTGACGGGTGAGGACACCGACGGGCTTGCCGTCCTCGTGCACCAGCAGCGCGTCGGAGGAGCCCAGGGTGTGGGCGGCGTCGTGTGCGTCGGCGCCGGAGCCGATCGAGGGCAGCGGCGGGGACATGTGCTCCTCGACGGAGTCGGTGAGCTTGGCCTTGCCGGTGAACAGCGCCTCCAGCAGGGTCCGCTCCGAGACCGAGCCCGCGACCTCGGCGGCCACGATCGGCGGCTCGGCGCGGACGACGGGCATCTGCGAGACGCCGTACTCCTGCAGGATGTGCACCGCCTCGGCGATGGTCTCGCCGGGGTGGGTGTGGACCAGGTCGGGCAGCCGGCCGGACTTGCCGCGCAGCACGTCGCCGACGGTCTGCTTGCCGGCCTCGCCGGTCGCGAAGCCGTACTGCGCCAGCCACTCGTCGTTGAACACCTTGGTCAGGTAGCCGCGCCCGGAGTCGGGCAGCAGCACGACGATCACGGCGTTCTCGCCCTCCGGCGTGCCGGCCAGCTCCGCGGCGAGCTGCTTGGCGGCGTACGCAGCCATGCCGGCGCTGCCGCCGACGAGCAGCTGCTCCTCGCGGGCGAGCCTGCGGGTGTAGGCGAAGGAGTCGGCGTCGGAGACCTCGATGATCCGGTCGGCGACATCGCGGTCGTACGTCTCCGGCCAGAAGTCCTCACCGACACCCTCGACCAGGTAGGGCCGCCCGCTGCCGCCGGAGTAGACGCTCCCGGCGGGGTCGGCGCCGATCACCTGGACGTCGGGGTTCTGTTCCTTGAGGTAGCGGCCGATCCCGGAGATCGTGCCGCCGGTGCCGACACCGGCGACGAAGTGGGTGATCTTCCCCTCGGTCTGGCGCCAGATCTCAGGGCCGGTCTCCTCGTAGTGGGAGCGCGGGTTGTTCGGGTTGGCGTACTGGTTCGGCTTCCAGGCACCGGGCTGCGAGGCGAGCCGGTCGCTGACGTTGTAGTAGGAGTCGGGGTGCTCCGGCGGCACGGCCGTGGGCGCGACGACGACCTCGGCGCCGTAGGCCTTCAGCACGTTGCGCTTGTCCTCGCTGACCTTGTCGGGGCAGACGAAGATGCACTTGTAGCCCTTCTGCTGAGCCACCATCGCCAGGCCGACACCGGTGTTGCCGGAGGTGGGTTCCACGATCGTCCCGCCCGGCTTCAGCTCACCGGACGCCTCGGCCGCCTCGATCATCCGGGTGGCGATGCGGTCCTTCACCGAACCGCCCGGGTTGAGGTACTCCACCTTGGCCAGAACCAGCGGTCCCTCCCCCGGTTGGGACGCCCCGGCGCCGTCCAACGCACGCTCCAGCCGAACGAGCGGAGTGTTGCCGATAAGGTCGAGAAGCGAGTCCACGTACTCCATGGCCACAGCGTATGTCCACTAGGTGAGATCCCCTATATCCCGATACTGAGTGCCCGGTAATGGGCCGAAGACTTTAGAGTGGTCCCCGTGGCGAAGAAGAGTCTGGCACGCAAGACCGCGTACGCCGGCGGGGGTGTTCTGGCCGCGACGGCCGCGTTCGCCGGGGTCCTCGTCGCGGAAGCGGCGCTTGCCGTCAAAGCGACGCATCAGGTCAAGATGCCGGTGGCACCCTCCCCGACCGGGTGGTACGGAGCACGGCATCCGGGCCGACCGATCAGCATCGCGCTGCTCGGCGACTCGAGTGCCGCAGGCTATGGAATGACCGAGGTCGAGGACACGCCTGGCGCCGTCCTCGCCTCCGGCGTCTCCGAGAAGGCGCACCGGCCGGTGCGCCTGCACGACCTCTCCGAGATCGGCGCCAAGTCCTCCGACCTGCACCCGCAGGTCGAGAAGGCGATCGCCGCCGACGCCGACATCGCGGTCATCCTGGTCGGCTCGAACGACGTGATCCGCCGGGTGCGCCCGCGGGTCGCGGTGAGCCACCTCGCCCAGGCCGTCATCCGGCTCCAGGAGGCCGGCGTGACCGTGCTCGTCGGCACCGTCCCCGACCTCAGCACCGCCACCCCGATCCTGCCGCCGCTGCGGTCGATCATGCGGGCCTGGTCGATCCGTATCGCCGCCGGCCAGATCTTCCACGTCATCCGCGCCGGTGGCCACACGGTGTCGCTGGGTGACGTCCTCGGTCCGGCCTTCAAGGCCACCCCGGCGTTCTGGTTCGGCGCCGACCAGTTCCACCCCTCCGCCGCCGGCTACCACGCCCTCGGGGAGGTGCTCGTGCCGCCGACGCTCTCGGTGCTCGGCCTCGTCGGCGACGAGAACGCCATCCTGGAGACCTACAACGGCAAGCAGGTGATGCCGCTGGCAGCGGCCTCCCTCCGCGCCGTCATCCGGCCAGGAACCGAGATCGACCCGGCTCCGCGCCCCCGTGGCCGCTTCGGCCGCAACTGGGCCCGCGCTCGTTCTTTCGAGAACGAGCACCGCGAGCCTCGCCGGGGCGAGCGCCCCGACGAGACTCCCCCGGTGGCCGAGCCCCACCACTCCCAGCGCTGACGACAAACAAACCGCCCCGCTCCATTTCGGAGCGGGGCGGTTCTGTTGGTTCGTTCGATCAATCCTGCTGGAAGATCGCCAGCAGGCGGAGCAGGTTGGTGTAGATCCAGACGAGGCTGACGGTCAGACCGAAGACGGCGCGCCACGACTCGCGCTCAGGGAGCTGGGCACGGATGCCGTACTCGATCTGGTCGAAGTCGAGGATCAGCATGAACACACCGAGCGCGAGGCCGGCGATGGCGGTGATCATGCCGAGCGTGCCGAAGCCGAAGAGGCCGAAGCTGGCGCCGAACATGCCGAGCACGAGCTCCATCAGGCTCAGGCCCACCATGCCGAACATGGCGGCGATCACGAAGGTGCGGAACTTGTTGCCGACCTTGATGTTGAAGAACTTGTAAGCAGCCAGGGTGCCCGCGAACGCGGCGAAGGTGCCGATCACGGCCTGGACGACGATGCCGCCCCCGAACAGAGCGTCGAAGGTCTTGCTGAGCGCACCCAGGGCGATGCCCTCGGCGAGAGCGAAGGCCAGGACCAGCGCCGGGCTGACCACGCGCTTGAACGAGTTGACCAACGACAGGATGAACGCGGCACCGGCACCGAGAGTCGCGGCCAGGTAGAGCGGCGCGAGGTTGGCGTCGGAGCTGATGTCGGGGGTCATGATCCACGTCGCGATGGCCGCCAGGAAGACCACGCCGAGCGTGATCGCACCCTTCTGCACCACCGAGTCGATCGTCATGGGGGCGCCCGTGGCGGGAGCCTCGGGGCCGCCGGTCGACCACTGGCTCGGGTCCTGCCCGTAGCCGGCGTACGAAGCCCCGTTGCCACCGTAGGTCGCGTTGCCGTAGGCGTTCTGCGACGGCTGCCCGAAGCCCTCTGCCCTACGGAACACCGGGTTGTTGCTCTGCATCTGGGGGTCACTCCTCGAAAGCGACTGGAAAGGTTCCGCCACGGTGGCGGCTCCTGTGGCCAGCGTACCGGCCCTGTGTCTCACTCAACGTCCGGGACAACCCCGATGTTCCATGGTCGCGTCCCCCGCAAGTCGCATCAACGGCAGACGCATTGACGTGCCATACTGACTCGTATGCCGGGTCAAGCACGGGCATGGACAGCCAGCGATCTCGAGCACGCGGTGATTGCATCCATCTCCATTGCCCAAGTGCTAAAGCGACTCGGCCTACGCCCCGCAGGGGGCAATTACCGCGTAATTCGTGGGGCGATCGAGCAAGCGAACCTAGATACGTCGCACTTCAAAGGCCAGGCGTGGAACAAGAATGTTCCCTTGGGACCGAGGCGCTCCCTCGAGGCGTACCTTTCAAACCAGTATCCAATCAGCTCCCACCGACTCAGGTTGCGCCTGATCGATGAGGGGGTTTTCACTGCTACATGCAACAGGTGCGGTGGAACGGAATGGCTCGGCCAGCCGATTCCGTTGGAACTTGAACATCGAGACGGCAACTCTGCAAACAACAGTCTCGAGAACCTTGAGCTACTCTGTCCGAACTGTCACGCTCTGACCCCCACCTACCGCGGCAAGAACATGAACCGCAAGCGGGCGTAGGCCAACGGCGAGCCGGGGACCTTAAAAGTCCTGTCGAACGTGTGGGTTCGAATCCCACCGCCCGCACCCAGCATCAACAAACCCTTGGCGTCACAGGTACGTCTGCCGCTGGTGCAGCGCGTGGGCGCCGGCGACGCGGTCGATGAAGAGAAGGCCGTTGGTGTGGTCGATCTCGTGCTGCAGGCAGCGGGCCTCGAAGGCGTCGGTGACGATCTCGACGGTCTCGCCGGTGACCGGGAGCTGGCCGCGTACGGTCAGCCGGGAGGCCCGCTTCACGTCACCGGTCAGGTCGGGGACGGACATGCAGCCCTCGCGTGCCTTCTCGTTGCGGCTGGCCTCGACGACCTCCGCGTTGCACAGGACGTACGTCCCGTGGTGGGTCTTGGTCTTGACGTGGGTGGAGACGTCGACGCAGAAGACCCGGGCCGAGACGCCGACCTGGTCGGCGGCCAGGCCGACGCAGCCGGGCGAGACCCGCATGGTGGCGATCAGGTCGGCGGCGAGCTGGACGGTCTCGGGGGCGGCGGGGTCGACGTCCTTGCCGGGCACGGATAGGACCTGCGCGGGAGCGCGCACGACCTCGAGGACCTTGCCCTCGACACCCAGCTCGGCCTCGGTCCAGGCCAGCACCCGTTCGTTGATCGTCACAGGTCGTCGGCCTCGATCGGCCGCAGGGTGGCGTCGACGCCGAGCTCCTGGGTGACCCGCTTGATCGACGCCTCGAGGACGGAGACGTCGACGTCCGCCGGCAGCTCGAGCTCGGCGACGACGACATAGAGGTCCCCGGAGAGACGGGTGGTCAGGTCGGTGATGTTGCCGCCGACGGCGGCGATCTCCGCGGTCACCGTGGAGACGATGCCCGGGCGGTCACCGCCGTGGACGGAGAGCACGAAGAGCTGACCGGCGCCGGCCGGAGGCTGCTCCTCGGGGAGCTCGTAGACCGTGACCGTCAGGGTGCCGTCGGCCGCGATCGGCTCGAGATCGGCCTGAATGGCCTCCGTGGTCGCCACACCCGCGCAGAGCAGCGTCATCGCGAAGTGACCGCGGAGCCGGGTCATCGTCGAGTCCTCGATGTTGAGTCCGAGTCCGGCCAGGCGGGCGGTGGTGTCGGCGATGATCCCCGGGCGGTCGTGTCCCAGGACGGTGATGGCGTGGATGGTCACCAAACCATTGTCACCCGCGGCCCGCCATTGGCGGACCGCGGGTGACTCAGATGGCCCCGCTATAACAGATCAGCTCTAGCTGCGGCTCAGCCGCGGAACCACTTGTCCTTCTCCTCCTCGGGAGAGTCGACCGGCTCGGGAGCGAACTCGGGCGTGCCCTCCGAGGTGGGCTTGACCGCGGTGTCGCCACCGCCCAGGTCGTCGTAGGACGCCTTGTCGGGGTCGGCCGGCGGGGGCGGCGGAACCTCGGTGGCGTACGGGTCGGCCGGGGCGATCGGGTCGGTGAGCGGGTCACCGGTGACCCCGGCCTGCGGAGCAGACGGCGAGGGCGGAACCGGCGGAACCGGCGGAGCAGGCGGGTAGCCGCCGTACTCGCTGCTCGAGGACGAGCCGGTGGTCGACTCCGGGGTGGATGTCGGGGTGGACTCCGGGGTGGAGCCGTTGCGGTGCAGCTTTTCGGAGGCGACCTCGGCGGCGGCCGAGACCTTCTCCTTGGCCTGCTCCGCGTAGGGACCGGCCTTCTCCTTCACCGTGGCGGCGTAGGGACCGGCCTTGGCCTTGGCGGCTTCGGCGTAGGGAGCAGCCTTCTCCTTGATGGGCGCCGCCTTCTCCGAGGCGGTCGCGAGGGCCGACTGGACGCGCGGGTCATGGGTGACCTTGTTCGCGCCGGCCTTCAGCTGCTCAGACTTGTTCTTGACCAGCACGCCGACACCAGCGGCGGCGATGGCAAGCAGGATGAGCTTTTTCACGTCTTGACCTTCCGAGAGACAGCTTTGGTTCTGTTTGATGGGTACGCCGGTGAACCCAAACCTAGGCGTCAAACACAAGATCAAGTCCCCCGACATGCCTAGTCTCTAACGGACCAGGCGATTCCGTCGAGGATGTCGGACTCGGAGACCAGCAGAGACTCGACCCGCGAGCGCCTCAGGATCCGGCTGAGGATCACTCCACCGGCGGCGATCACGTCGGCTCGGCCGGGGTGCATCCAGGGCAGCGCCAGCCGCTCCTCGACGGTCATCGCCAGCAGGCGGTCGACAAGCCGGTAGACGTCCTCGGGCGCGACCTCGGCGTGGTCGGTGGCGGTGCGGTCGTACGCAGCCAGCTCGAGCAGCCCCATGGCCAGCTGGATCATGGTGCCGCCGACGGCGACCACGGTGTTGGCGGCCGCCGGGTCGACGGGGCAGTCGTCGAGGTGGGCGTCGATGTCGCGTACGCAGGCCTCGATCTCCTCCCGCGTGGGCGGGTCGGAGCGCAGGTGACGCTCATGCATGCGCACCGAGCCGATGTCCATGCTGTCGGACGCGCCGACGCCCAGCGCCGGGCCGTCCCCGAGGATCAGCTCCGTGGACCCGCCGCCGATGTCGATCACGAGCACCGGCGGCTCCGGGGTGCCGCGCAGGTTGCGGACCGCGCCGCCGAAGGAGAGCGCCGCCTCCTCCGCCCCGGTGACGACCTCGGGCGTGACTCCGAGCCGAGCGCGTACGCCGTCGATGAAGGTCGCCGCGTTGGCGGCGTCCCGGGTGGCCGAGGTGGCCACGAAGCGCACCTTCTCGACACCGTGCTCGCGGATCAGCGTCGCGTACTCGTCGATGGCCCCGAAGGCGCGCTGCAGGGCCTCCTCGGCGAACACGCCGGTGCGGTCGATCCCCTGGCCGAGGCGGACCATGCGGGCCTCGCGTACGTCCTCGTTCAGGCCGTCGGCGGTGACCGTCGCGATCAGGAGCTTGATGGTGTTGGTGCCGCAGTCGATCGCAGCGACCCTCGTCACTGCTCCTCGTCCTCCAGCTCCAGGTCCACGCAGGGACCGGACTTCCACCACTCGCCGAGGCGCTCGAGCACCTCGTCGCCGAGCGGGTTGACGCCGGGGCCCTGGGCGAGCGCCTGGCCGGCGAGGACGTGCAGGCACTTCACCCGGTTGGGCATCCCACCTGCGGAGATGCCGTGGATCTCGGGCGGGTCACCGAGCTCGTAACGCGCCTCGAGATAGGCCTCATGAGCCTTGGCGTAGGCGGCGGCGAGCTCCTCGTCGGACGCCAGCCGCGCCTCCATGTCCTTCATCACGTGGGTGCCCTCGAGGGTGCCGATCTTCGAGGCGGCACGCGGGCAGGTGAGGTAGAAGGTCGTCGGGAACGGGGTGCCGTTGGGCAGCCTCGGCTCGGTGGTCACCACATCGGGCAGCGAGCACGGGCAGCGGTGCCCGACCTCGTGGATCCCCCGTGGCTCGCGTCCCAGCTGTGCCGTGATCGCTGACACGTCCTTGGGATCGATCGCCATGTCTTCAGTCTTTCTTCTGCTTGGGCGGGTCGATCTCCGACTCCGGCCCGTCTCCTGTCTGCTCCGGCGGGTCACCGGCCAGCAGCACGGAACCCCACGCATCGTCCCACCAAGCCTTCGGCTGCTCCGCACTGCCCACCTTGCCGGGGTCGGTGAGCTCCGGCTCGGTCTGGATGCGCTCCCCGTTCTCGTCGAGGGCGACGTACGCCGTCTCGCCCGGCATCACGAAGCCGAACCGCTCCCGGGCCTGCTGCTGGACGTAGGCCGGGTCCTCCCAGCGACGGGTCTGCTCCTCGAGCTGCTTGATGTGTTCCTTGCGCTCGGCGATCTCGGTCTGGAGGGCGTTGATGTCGTGGCGCTGCTGGATGTAGGCGCGCAGCGAGGAGGCGTAGGAGATCACCATCACGGCGGCCACGACGATGATCATCATCGCCCGGCCGGTGAGCTTGGGCCGGCGCAGCCGCTTGCGCAGCGCATCGATGCCGCCGATGCCGCCGATCGACGGCGGGCGGGCCGGGATGGGGGCACGCGGCCGTCGCCCCGGCCCCTGCGGGGCCCGAGGACCGCGTACGCGCTTGCTCTGACCGGGTCCCTGCGTTGCCACGTCGCTCATCCTCCCATCCACGACCTACCTCCTGGCGGCAGACGCGCGGCGGCCCGTGTCCTGAGGACACGGGCCGCCGCGGCGTACGGAACTGTCTACGCCTGGTAGCGCGGGAACGCGGAGGCGCCGGCGTAGCGGGCGGCCTCGCCGAGCTCGTCCTCGATGCGGAGGAGCTGGTTGTACTTCGCGACGCGCTCGGAGCGGGCCGGGGCGCCGGTCTTGATCTGGCCGGAGCCGACGGCGACGGCGAGGTCGGCGATGGTGGTGTCCTCGGTCTCGCCGGAGCGGTGGGACATCATCGTCTTGAAGCCGGCGCGGTGAGCCATGTCGACGGCGTCGAGGGTCTCGGTGAGCGTGCCGATCTGGTTGACCTTGACCAGCAGCGCGTTGCCCTGACCACCCTCGATGCCGCGGGCGAGGCGCTCGACGTTGGTGACGAACAGGTCGTCGCCGACGAGCTGGGTCTTGGAGCCGATGGCGTCGGTGATCGCCTTCCAGCCGTCCCAGTCCTCCTCGTCGAGGGGGTCCTCGATGGAGACGATCGGGTAGGCCGAGACGAGCTCCGCGTAGTAGGCGGTCATCTCCTCGGCGGTCTTCTTCGCGCCCTCGAAGAGGTACGCCCCGTCCTCGTAGAACTCCGAGGCGGCCACGTCGAGCGCGAGGACGACGTCCTTGCCGAGCTCGTAGCCGGCCTTGCCGATCGCCTCGGCGATCAGGTCGAGGGCGGCGCGGTTGGACTCGAGGTTGGGCGCGAAGCCACCCTCGTCACCGAGGCCGGTGGCCAGGCCCTTCTCCTTCAGCACGGACTTGAGCGCGTGGTAGACCTCGGCGCCGATGCGCAGCGCCTCGGCGAAGGTCGGCGCGCCGATCGGCGCGATCATGAACTCCTGGATGTCCACGTTGGAGTCCGCGTGCGAGCCACCGTTGAGGATGTTGAGCATCGGCACCGGGAGCACGTGGGCGTTGGGGCCACCGACGTAGCGGAACAGGGAGAGGCCCGCCGAGTCGGCGGCGGCCTTGGCGACCGCGAGCGAGACGCCGAGGATCGCGTTGGCGCCGGCCTTGGCCTTGTTGGGGGTCGCGTCGGCCTCGATCATCGCCTGGTCGATGGCGCGCTGGTCGTCGGCGTCGAAGCCCTCGATCGCGGGGGCGAGGGTCTCCACGACGGCGGTCACGGCGTTCTGCACACCCTTGCCGCCGTAGCGCTCGCCACCGTCGCGCAGCTCGACGGCCTCGAAGGCTCCGGTCGAGGCGCCACTGGGGACCTGGGCGCGGGCGAAGGTGCCGTCGTCGAGGACGACCTCAACTTCGACAGTCGGGTTGCCTCGCGAATCGAGGATCTCGCGGGCGCCTACGGCGTCGATCGATGCCACTGAACTACTCCTGGGTCAGGGACGGGACGGGGTGTCGTCCGTCAGCCTATTACTCGGCCGGATGGGCCTGGCGATTGGAACGTTAACCGGTCGGTAGGGCCACTCCGACCCACGCCCACCTGGTGTTCACGTCGAGGTCGGCACCTCGTCATCACGTCGATGCCTCCGGGTGCGGTGCCGCCCGGATCGTTCCTCCGGCAACAATTCCCCGAGAGGAACCCTCACATGCTTCTCCGCAAGAACCGCCTCGCACTCGCCGGGGTCGGCGTCCTGGCCATCGGGGGCCTGGGCGTCTCGCTGATGACCGTCCTCGGTGGCACCGCCACCGCCGATCCGGGCCGGCACCGCGAGTTCAGCCGGCTCGCGACCTATCCGGTCCTCCAGAACGTGCCCGCCGGGGTCGACCCGGCCGACCCGACCGTCGCCGAGATCTCGGCCGTCTCCGAGGACGGCAGGACGCTGGCCTACACCGACGCGGCCGGCGGCCGGATCGGCTTCCTGGACATCACCGACCCCTCCTCCCCGAAGGGCATCGGCAGCCACGACGTCGCCGGCGCGAAGGGCGGCTCGCCGACGTCGGTCTCGATCGTGGGCGACTACGCGCTCGTCGTCGTCGACGAGTCGACCTACCCCGGTCTCGAGGACACCGAGTGGGAGGACGAGGAGCCTGCCGTCGGCACCCGTGCCGGGCGGATCGACGTGATCTCGCTGGCTGCCCCGCACGAGGAGGTGGCCTCGTACGATCTGGGCGGTCAGCCCGACTCGATCGCGGTCAGTCCCGACGGGACGTACGCCGCGATCGCGATGGAGAACCAGCGCAACGAGGCCGCCACCCCTGACGGCGGCGAGGAGGGTGACCTGCCCCAGGCGCCAGCCGGATCGGTCAAGATCGTCGGCCTCGACGGCGGGCCGGCCGAGTGGCGGATCACCGACGTGGCGCTGCCCGCCTCGCTGTTGAAGGGGCTGGACACCCCGGAGGACGCCGAGCCGGAGTACGTCGACATCAACGCCGACAACCAGCTCGCGCTCACGCTGCAGGAGAACAACGGCGTCGCGATCATCGACCTCCCGTCCGCGACCGTCGAGACGGCGTGGAGCGCCGGGAACGCGGTCGTCTCCGGCGTGGACGCGAGCAAGGACGGGCTGTTCAACCCGGTCGACACCATCGACGCGCCGCGCGAGCCCGACTCGATCCAGTGGGTCGGCAAGGGCCTGGTCGCCACCGCCAACGAGGGTGACTGGAAGGGCGGCACCCGCGGCTGGACCGTCTTCCGCGCCGCGACCGGCGAGGTGGTCTGGGACGCCGGATCCACGTTCGAGGACCTCGCCACGAAGTACGGCCTGCACAACAACGACCGCGCCGCCAAGAAGGGCGCGGAGCCCGAGGGGCTGGCCTTCGAGACCTTCGGTGGCGTCCCGTACGCCTTCGTGGGCTCCGAGCGCAGCAACTTCGTGGCCGTCTACGACATGCGTACGCCTTCGGCCCCGAGGTTCACGCAGGCGCTGCCCGCGACCAACGGCCCCGAGGGACTGCTGCCGATCCCGTCGCGCAACCTGCTGGCCATCTCCTCGGAGGAGGACTCGGCCGAGGACCTGGTGCGGGCGTCGGTCTCGCTCTACGGCTTCGGGCGGAAGTCGTCGTCCTTCCCGACCCTGGAGTCGGCCTCCCGGAACGGCAAGCCGATCGGCTGGGGTGCGCTCGGTGCGCTCTCGAAGGTGCCCGGCGAGCCCGGCAAGCTCTACGCCGCCAGCGACGCGGCCTACGCCACCGGCCGGATCTACACCCTCTCGGTGAACCGCTCCCCCGCCGTGATCCACGACGTCCTCGAGGTCACCGACGCCTCGGGCGAGGTGGCCGAAGGGCTCGACATCGAGGGCCTTGCCGCCCGTCGTGACGGCGGCTTCTGGGTGGCCAACGAGGGTGGGACCGGTGCCGGGAACGCGCTGCTCCGCCTCGACCGCGACGGCCGGATCGCCGAGACGGTGCCGCTGCCCACGGAGATCGCCGAGAAGGTCGGCAAGTGGGGCCTCGAGGGCGTCACGGTGACCGGGAAGCGCCGCACGGAGAAGGTGTACGTCGCGCTCCAGCGCCCGCTGTGGGCCGACTCGACCGCGAAGAAGCCCGGCGTCGACGGCGCTGGCACCGCCCGGATCGGTCGCTACACCCCGGCGACGGGCGAGTGGGAGTGGTTCGGCTACGGCCTGGAGTCGACCTCGGTGGCCGGTGACTGGCTCGGCCTGTCCGAGATCACCGCCGTCGACGAGGACACCCTCGCCGTCATCGAGCGCGACAAGCAGAACGGCACCACCGCCGCGATCAAGCGGGTCTACACGATCGACGTGCCCCGCCGAGGCGTCACCGGGCTCAGCGCCGTGACCCCGCTGCGCAAGCGCCTGGCGTACGACCTGCTGCCTGCACTGCAGGCCACCAACGGATGGACCCAGGAGAAGCTCGAGGGCTTCACGATCGGCGCCGACGGTCGCGCCTACGCGGTCACTGACAACGACGGTCTCGAGGATGCCACCGGCGAGACGGTCTTCCTCGACCTCGGTAGGGCAGCCAAGCGCTGAGGATCGGCATCAGGCCGGCCCGCCACCGTCTCGGTGGCGGGCCGGCATGATTTTTCGGACTGGTCAGTCTTCGGAGCAGCGGTCGGCCGGAAGATGCGTGCCGGCCCACTCGGTGAGCGCGCCGAGGGTCGGCGCGAGCGCGGCACCGGATCCGGTGAGCGCGTAGCGGACCGCCACGGGCGGGCCGGGGTCGACCTCGCGGGCGAGCAGGCCCAGGCCGGCCAGCTCGCTGAGCCGCTCGGAGAGCATCGAGTCGCTGATGCCGGCCACCGCTCGCTTGAGCTCGGCGAAGCCGAGCGGGCCCTGGGTCAGGCTGCCGAGGATGACGCCGTTCCAGCGCTTGCCGAGGAAGTCGAAGGCCCGCACGAGCGCGGCATTGCACACCTGCGGATCGTGTGCGGGCTTCGTCGCGGGCATGGGTCCCAGCGTACAGGACTTGCCTGAATCCCGAGGTACTACTATTTTCGAAGTAACCGGAATATCCCTAGTAACCACGGAGTTCAGAGCAACATGACCGAGACCACTGCCCTCGAGACCACTACGCTCGAGAAGCTGGACGACCGCGGCCGCCAGATCGTCTTCACCGGTGCGCGCACGTCCAACACCTTCGCCGACACCCCTGTCACCGACGATGAGCTCGCCGACGTCTGGGAGCTCACCCGCTGGACCCCGACGATGGCCAACACCCAGCCGCTGCGTGTCGTGTTCGTGCGCACGGGAGAGGGCAAGGAGCGCCTCCTCCCGCACATCGCCGAGGGCAACCTCGAGAAGACGAAGGCCGCCCCGGCGACCGCGATCGTCGCCTATGACAACAACTGGCACGAGGAGATCCCGAACGTCTTCCCGATCCGCCCGGAGATGAAGGACTACTTCGAGGCCGACGAGACCGCCCGCCACGGTGCCGGTGGCTGGTCGGCAGGCCTGCAGGCCGGCGCCTTCATCCTCGCCGTCCGCGCCGCCGGTCTCGCCGCCGGCCCGATCGCGGGCTACGACACCGCGGGCGTCGACAAGGAGTTCTTCCCCGAGGGTGACTGGACCACCAAGATGATCGTCAACATCGGCCACCCGGGCGAGAACCCGTGGTTCGACCGTCTCCCCCGCGTGGAGACCGAGGCCGCGGTGAAGTGGGCCTGACCTGCTGAACACCTTCGTCCTCCGGTCCGCAAGCGGGGTCGCCTCCCACGCGCGTCCGCGACCTCCAGCGCGCCCTCAGCGCCACCTCCGCGCC
>NZ_JBEXRR010000016.1:0-127872 GCF_040613175.1 Nocardioides sp. NPDC006303 | reverse complement strand
GAAGAACAGCTCGCTTCGGTTGGTGGTGACGCTCACCAAGCCGGGCTACACCACCGCTACCTACGTAGTGCTGGTCGAGGACCCGCTCCACTGTCTCGACCGACCTGAGTGACGTCTCGGCGAATGGGTGCCGTCCAAGGAGCGGACCGATCGTGTGTTTTCACATCCACTCGACTAATTCAAGTATTCTCCTCGACATTCGTAACCCGATCGACCTTGACTCGGCAGGGCAGAAGTGAGGAACCAGATGAAGAAGATCAAGGTTGCAGTGGCGTTGGCCGCTGCGAGCATCCTGACCTTGACCGCGTGCGGCGGCTCCGGTGGCGGCAGCGACGCGGAGTCGATCTCCATCGTCGGCTTCGCCGTCCCCGAGACGGCCAACAAGGCGATCGCCAAGGAGTTCAACAAGACCCCCGATGGCGAGGGCGTCACCTTCCAGACCTCCTACGGCGCCTCGGGCGACCAGAGCCGTGCGGTCGAGTCCGGCCTGAAGGCCGACTACGTCCACCTGTCCGTCGGCACCGACGTACAGCGCCTGGAGAAGGCCGGCCTCGTCGACGCGTCATGGGACGACGGCGACAACAAGGGCATCGTGTCGAGCTCGGTCGTCGTACTCGGTGTCCGTGAGGGCAACCCGAAGAACATCCAGGGCTGGGAGGACCTCGTCAAGCCCGGTGTCGGCGTGGTCACGGCCAACCCCGCCTCGTCCGGCGCCGCCCGCTGGAACGCGCTGGCCGCATGGGGCTCCGTGGTGAAGAACGGTGGCACCGAGGAGGAGGGCAAGGCGTACCTCGACAAGCTCTTCAAGAACGTCGTCACCCTGACCAACTCCGGCCGCGACGCCACCACCGCCTTCCTCGGCGGCACCGGCGACGTGCTGCTCGCCTACGAGAACGAGGCGATCCTCGCGGCCCAGCAGGGTGAGGGCTTCGAGTACATCATCCCGGACTCCACCGTCCTGATCGAGAACCCCGGCGCCATCCTCAAGGACTCCTCCAAGCCGTCTCAGGCCTGGCTCGACTTCGTCCTCGACCCGCAGGGCGGCCAGAAGCAGTTCGCGCTGACCGGCTTCCGCCCCGTCAACACCGCCGAGCCCGGCGTCGTCGACTGGGACGCGATCGGCCTCAAGCCGGAGGACATCAAGGGCGCCAAGGACCCGGCCGACCCGTTCCCGGCGCCGAAGCAGCTGCTCACCCTGGAGAACGACTTCGGCGGCCGCGACTGGTCGGGCGTCAAGGAGAAGCTCTTCGGCACCGGTGAGGACGGCGAGGAGCTCGGCATCGTGACCGACTCCATCGCCAAGTCCGGCAAGGCCTCGCAGTAGTCCGGTCATGACGACAACCATCCCTACTGCCCGGCCGGCTGCCCGTCGCAGCCGGCCGGGCAACACTCTGACAAGGACCAGCGGCATCGGGCTCGGTATCACGATGCTCTGGTTCAGCCTGCTCGTCCTCATCCCGCTGGTGGCGGTGATCATCACCGCCTCCAGCGGCGGCTGGTCCGCCTTCGCGAATCAGCTCACCAACGAGCAGACCGCGTCGGCGATCCTGCTGACGATCCGTGCGGCCATCGTGGTCACCCTGATAAACGTCGTCATCGGCACCGTCATCGCCTGGGTCCTGGTACGCGACAAGTTCTGGGGCAAGGGCCTGCTCGAGGTCATCATCGACATCCCGTTCGCACTGCCGACGATCGTCGCGGGCCTCGTGCTGCTCTCCCTCTACGGCGCCGAGTCACCCCTCGGCCTGCACTGGGCGAACACGTCGACGTCGGTCTACCTCGCCCTCGCCTTCGTGACGCTGCCGTTCGTCGTACGCATGGTGCAGCCCGTCCTCGAGGAGCTCGACTCCGACGTGGAGGAGGCGGCTGCCTCTCTGGGGGCATCCCGGTTCACCACGTTCTGGCGGATCATCCTGCCGTCGCTGGCCCCGGCCATCGCGGCGGGCGCGGCGCTCTCCTTCGCGCGCGGGATGGGGGAGTACGGCTCCCTGGTCCTGCTCTCGGGCAACCTGCCGTTCAAGTCCGAGGTCGCCTCGGTGCGGATCCTGTCCGCGATCGAGAACGACAACCCGGAAGGCGCGGCGGCGATCGCGGCGATGCTCCTGGGCGTCTCTCTCCTCGTCATCGTCGTCCTCGACCTGGTCCAGAGGAGGATGGTCCGCCGTGGCTGAGACCCGTCGTGCTCCCCGCACCCCGCTGACGTACGTCCTCCGCGTCATCGTCATCGCCTACCTCGGGCTCCTGGTGGCCTGGCCGGTGGTCCTGGTCGCCTGGAACGCCTTCTACGTGCCCGACGTCGGGTTCACGACCGAGGCGTTCACCGCGATCTTCAACGACCCGCAGATGATGCACGCCATCCAGCTGACCTGCGTGGCCGCAGTGGTCGCGACGCTGATCAACCTGCTCTTCGGCGTCTCGATCTCGCTGCTGCTGGTGCGTACGGAATTTCCTGGCAAGCGCCTCCTGAGCGCGATGATCGACCTGCCGCTGTCGGTCTCGCCGATCGTCGTGGGCCTAGCGCTCGTGCTGGTCTACGGCGGCCGCGACGGCTGGTTCGGGCCGACGCTCGAGTCGGCCGGGATCCAGATCATCTTCTCGACGCCCGGCATCATCATGGCGACCGCGTTCGTCTCGCTTCCGCTGGTGATCCGCGAGGTCATCCCGGTGCTGGAGGAGATCGGCACCGAGCAGGAGCAGGCCGCTGCGTCGCTCGGCGCGAGCGGCTGGCAGACGTTCTGGCGGATCACGCTCCCGGGCATCAAGTGGGCCGTCATCTACGGCGTCGTGCTCACCCTGGCCCGCTCGCTCGGCGAGTTCGGCGCGGTCAAGGTCGTCTCCGGCAACGTGCTCGGCCAGACCCGCACCGCCACCCTCGCGGTCGAGGAGAAGTACCTCAACTTCGACCAGCAGGGCGCGTACGCCGTCGCCTTCCTCCTCGCCAGCGTCTCGGTCATCTGCATCCTCATCGTCTTCGTGCTGCGCGCCCGCGGTGCGCGCGTGCGGTGAAAGACTCTGACAAGAAAAGGGCATCCCATGAGCATCGAAGTAAGTGGTGTCAACAAGCGTTACGGCGACTTCGTGGCGCTGGAGGACATCAACCTGACCATCCCGACCGGGCAGCTGACCGCCCTGCTCGGGCCCTCCGGCGGCGGCAAGACCACGCTGCTGCGGGTCATCGCCGGGCTGGAGACACCCGACACCGGCACGATCAGCATCGAGGGCGTCGAGGCGACCTCGCTGCCGGTCCAGAAGCGCAACGTCGGCTTCGTCTTCCAGCACTACGCCGCGTTCAAGCACCTCTCGGTGGCCAAGAACGTCGCCTTTGGTCTGGAGATCCGCAAGCGCCCCAAGGCGGAGGTCGCGAAGAAGGTCGAGGAGCTGCTGGAGCTCGTCCACCTCTCGCAGTTCGCCAACCGGCTGCCCTCGCAGCTCTCCGGCGGCCAGCGGCAGCGGATGGCGCTGGCGCGGGCCCTGGCGATCGAACCGTCCGTGCTGCTGCTCGACGAGCCCTTCGGCGCCCTGGACGCGAAGGTACGCAAGGAGCTGCGCGACTGGCTGCGACGCCTCCACGACGAGGTGCACGTGACCACCGTCTTCGTGACCCACGACCAGGAGGAGGCCCTCGAGGTCGCCGACGAGATCGTCGTCGTCAACCAGGGTGGCATCGAGCAGATCGGCACCCCCGAGCAGCTCTACGACGAGCCCGCCAACGACTTCGTGATGTCCTTCCTCGGTGACGTGACCACGCTGGGCGGTTCCTTGATCCGGCCCCACGACGTCGAGGTCACCCCGTCGCCGATCTCCGAGCACTCGCTCGAGGGCACCGTCTCGCGCGTCCTGCGGATCGGGTTCGAGGTGCGCCTCACGGTCCTCACCGACGACGGTGAGGTCGTGACCGCCGAGCTGACACGTACGCATGCCCGCGCTCTGCAGCTCGAGGAGGGCGTCAACGTCTTCGTCACCCCGTCGCCCGGGGCTTACACGATGCCGGCGCCTGCGGCGTAGCGGCGGGACGGGATACCCGGTTAACCGGTGAAACTGGCACTTCTCAGGTGTTGCAATGCCAGAGAAGTGCAGGAATACCCGGTTAACCGGGTATCCCAACGGCTCAGTGAGGCAGCCAGGCCTCGTCGCGCGCGGTGCGAGTGGTGACCTCGTCGGGCAGCTCACGAGAAGCGAGCTCGGCGATCGAGACCTTCTCGAAGACCTCGCGGAGCGAGTCGCGGGCGGCGATCCACACGTGCTGGAGGACATCGGCGCGCTCGTTGTACGTGACGCCCTCGGGACGCAGCCCGTAGACCGAGACCAGCGGACCGTCGACGGCGCGGATCACGTCGGCGACGGAGACGTCCGACGCCTTGCGGGCGAGGCGCCAACCGCCTGACTGGCCGCGCTGTGAGATGACGACGCCGGCCTTGCGGAGGTCGGCGAGGATCGCCTGCAGGAACCCGTGAGGAATCTCCTGGGCGCGGCCGAGCTCCTCGGCGCTGACAGCTTTTCCGTCCTCGCGCGCGGCCATCTCGATGAGGGCGCGGAGGGCGTAGTCGGACTTGGCAGATACTCGCACGCCCACATTCTTGCAGATGAATGCAGAATTTCGCTCAATCTAGTGGTCAAGTCCACTTTCATTCACGAGCGTCTCGCATCGCACCTTGAGAGCCGCGGCGTGCCGCCGGAACCCGTCCGCTACCCGCTCGGGTCCGGCCAGCCCGACCAGCGGACCGGAGAACTCCTCGACCGTCTCGTAGTGCGTCGGTCCGCCGGGTCGCTGGGTCAGCCGCTGGTGACGTACGCCCCGCACCAGGCCGAGCCGCGCCGGCCACCCCTCATAGACATAGGCCAGGTACGCAGCCCCGACCCCGTCCGCGCCGAACACCGGCGGCTCGAGCGCCGAGATCCGCTCCGGAGAGCGCGAGCGGCCGCCGTTCGCCCAGGTCACATGCAGCACGATCGAGTTGCCCACCGCCGCCGGCTGCGCGGTCTCGGCCCAGACGACGAACGGGTTCCACGTGGCGTACGACTCGGTCTCGACCATCACCCGCCACACCACATCGATCGGAGCGTCGATCTCGACCGAGGCTCGCGGGTGCTCGTAGGCCACGAGCTCAGCGGTAGTTGATGAACTGCACCGCGAAGTCGTAGTCCTGGCCCTTGACCAGCGAGATCACGGTCTGCAGGTCGTCGCGCTTCTTGGAGGAGACGCGGAGCTCGTCACCCTGGATCTGCGCCTTGACGCCCTTGGGTCCCTCGTCGCGGATCAGCTTGGAGATCTTCTTCGCGTCCTCGGAGGAGATGCCCTCCTTGAGGGTGATCGAGATCTTCGACAGCTGCCCCGACTGGCGCGGCTCGCTCGCGTCGAGGATCTTCAGCGACTGCTTGCGCTTGATCAGCTTGTCCTGGAAGACCGAGAGCACCGCGCTGGCGCGGTCGTCGGCCGAGGCCGAGATCTCGATCCCCTGCTCGCCGCTCCACTCGATGGTCGCGTTGGTGCCCTTGAAGTCGAACCGCGTCGAGACCTCCCGCGCGGTCTGGCTCAGCGCGTTGTCGACCTCCTGGCGGTCGATCTTGCTCACGATGTCGAACGACGAGTCCGCCATGACTCTCTCCTCTAGATTCTGACCAAGTCTGTGGTGTCTCACCCTAGAACCTCGTCCCGTTTTCGTACGCCGCCAGCCCCTGCGCTATTGTTTATTGCTGTCGCGATCTCCTTAACCGGGGCGCGCGTACAACCCAGGCAGATTGCCCGAGCGGCCAATGGGAGCGGACTGTAAATCCGTCGGCTTTGCCTTCGAAGGTTCGAATCCTTCATCTGCCACGCCTGGGAGAACACCCCGGTGACCAGCGGAAACGTTGGCCACCGGGGTGTTTCGCTTGTCTGGCTGTGTGTCCGGGGATCTACGGCTGTCCGTACCCCATTTCTATCCTGCGAGAGGTGGCAGAGGTCGACGTACGTAGCGCCAAGGCCCTGCATCAGATTCGAGCTCCCGCTGGTTGGTCCGGGTTGCTGGAAGTTCCTTCGCGGGCGGGATCTCTTAGACTGTGCCGGGTGCCGATGGTTCCTGTGACGTCACCGGATGTGGTCCCATTCCGAGGTCGGGACAAGTGGGGTGAGATCGCGGGCAACGCGATTCTCGCGGCTTTGGGTGTAGCGCTTGCCTGGGTCGGGTTCACTCAGGTGCCGGGGCAGGTCACGCCCATCCGTGTGGCCTCGTGGTTCACCGTCTTCGCAGTTGGTGTCACGATCGTCCTGGTCATCGCATTGGTGTTCACGAGACAGCTGCCAACACTCCGTGAGCGCAACGTCGGTGGAGCTCAGGTGCTGGAGGTCCATGCATGGCGTGGGGACTGGTGGCACGCGATGTCGTTGGACGCGGCTCTCGCGGCAGCAGGACTGCTCGTGGTGTCGCTCGGCTTTCAGGCCGGTGGCCAGTGGGTGCTACCGGCACTGTGTGTCGGACTCGTCGCGTTCTGGTACCTCGGGCGGGTGCTCATGGCAGCGCTCGGGAGGCGCCGGAACGAAGGGCTCGTGTTGCTGGATGAGTCCATCGTCCACAACACCTCGTCGGGTTGGTCCCAATCCGCTCGAAGCGAGGTTCGGAGTGTGCGTGCGCGCGGGAACTCAGTCCTCCTGACGTTGCGGTCGCCCGCCAATGTGAACGAGTGCCCAGTTCTGTGGCGCGGAAGCACGCGGATACCGGCGGACAAGATGGTCATCAAGTGCTCGATGATGGGACACACCGCCAATGACCTTGCGCAGTGGCTTCAAGACGAGCTGCAGTTGACCGGCAATCGCTAGCTAGTGTGTTCACTGCGAATGTCGACGCTTCTATCGGGAGGAACCGTCCATGGCTGATGGTGAGCCGCTCACCGAAGGCACAGAAGAGCGCCGGGTATTTCCACCGGTGGTGTACGTGCCGACCACGAACGAGGACGACCCCGCCGTTCGCAGGGTCGTGATGCACAAGGTGGAGGACGGACGTACGGCTCTGTATGTCTACTCCGCGATGGACCGACTGCAACGGTTCTACCTTCCGGATGCTTCGTGGGTGGTGTGCGACGTCGCCGCCTTGCAGAAGGTTCATGATCAGACGCCGTACGATCTGCTGTTCTTGGATGTCGACCCAGGTCTTCAAGACGAGGGTGGAGGCGCGTTATGAGCGTCGACGTCGAGCTCGGAGTCCTCACATCGATCGCCACTGACCTGAACAGTGGCGCGGAAGGGCTCGAGGGACTGGCGGGTGGCGTGCCCAGCGGGGTCGACGCCGGCCCGATGACCGCTGTGATCGCCGGCATGCTGAGCCAGATCGTGGATAGCGCCGGCAATGTCTCGACCTCGATGTCCGGAACCGCCGATGCGGTCGAAGTGTGTCGCCGCTACTACCAGCGCGCGGATGCCGACGCTGAGGCTGGCCTCAACGACATCAAGAAGGCAATGGGCAAGTGAGCGTCGACACAGAGATCGAGGGTAAGCCCGCGCAGGTGGAGAGCGCCGCGGACTGGGTGCGCGACAAGCTCGCCAAGAAGCTGGATGACGCGGTGGACAAGCTCAACGACTCCCGCCGGAACGCCGACGGGTCGTGGAACTCAGATGCCGGCGATGAGTTCGTCGACATGATGTCCCGCGCGCGCGACAAGACCGAGAAGCTCCATGACGCCGCCAAGTCGATGGCGGACGACCTCGACGACTTCGCCGAGAAGCTGCGGCGCTGCCAGAACCAGATGGAGGACGTACGAGCCGACGCCCGGGCTGCCAAGCTCGTCGTGTCTGGGTTCAAGGTCGAGGATCCCGGTGCGCCGCCTGCGACTCCCCCCGCGTCGTTCTCTGGAACACCTGAGCAAGTGGCGCAGTACGAGAAGGACGTCGAGGTCTACAACGACCATATGGGCAAGGTCGTCGCGTATGGCAACGCCAAGTCGGAAGCCGAGCGCATCGACCGACAGTACGCCGCCGCATGCGAGTCGTTGCAGAAGAAGTACTCGGTCAATCAGCATGCCGCCTGGATCCTTAATGGCACCGAGATCCTCGGTGCTGCTGCTGCCGGGGCGATTGGCGTAGACATCGCGACGAAGCAATCGAAGCTTCACACGCGCGCCCAGGAGCTTGTCGACGAGGTGAAGCGGGCGATCGACGACCTGCAGGCGCATCCCGAGCGGTACACGAAACGCAAGTGGCTCTTCTTCGAGACTCTCGACGAGACGAAACTCCGGGCGGATCAGTTGGCCCTTGAAGGCAAGCTCAGCCAAGCCGAGAAGCTCTTGGACGACGCGGCCAAATTGGAGGATGGGAAGGTCCCGAAGTTCCTCGGCCGTGCCGGAAAGGTTCTCGGACCTCTCGGGATCGGACTCGGTATCTACAACGACTACAAGGAGGGCGAGACGGGGACCCAGATTGCCGTCTCGCAGGGCGTTTCCGCGGGGGCAGGAATCGTCGCGGGTGGGCTCGCCAGCGCCGGCGCGTCTATGGCGACCGGAGCGGCTATGGGCGCGGCGTTTGGGTCCGTGGTGCCGGGTCTAGGAACAGCTGTTGGAGCCGTCGTCGGCACGGCAGTCGGAGCTGGAGTCGCGATCTTCGCGGACGGTGCGATCGACTCGCTGTTTGAGAACGGGCCGGATGTCGGTAAGGCGCTCGATGAAGGAATGAAGTCGCTCAAGGACACGGGCGACGCCATCGGCGACGCTGCCTCCTCCGTCAAGGACACTGTTGGGGGATGGTTCGACTGAGAACGCAACAAACGCCGGGCCCTGTCGTCAGCGCCCTCGGCCTCCTCCTAGGTTTGGGGGTGACCGGCATTGGCGTTGGCTCGGTGGTTCGGTACCACGACGATCCGTTCAGCACGGTCTGGTCCTCACTCATGCTTGTGCTCGGCCTGATCGTCCTGATCTCGTACGTAGCTCTTCTACTGGCGAAACGCGCGCGACCATCGCCAAGCCCTGCCCGTGACGTCACGTTCGAGGACGAGCGCGCACGCTTCTTTCCTCGGAGCGCCAATCCGGGCACCGTAGCGAGCAACTTCATTTTCTTGCTGCTTGGCGGCTGGTTCCTGGCGTTGGGACTCGTCGGTGCCATCGACGGAAACTGGATCTGGCCGGTGCTGGTGGCGTTTCCCGCGGCGTACTTCCTTGGCTTTCCTGCCGTTCGGGCGGTGGGTCGCTTTCGTAGCGGCGGGGTGTGGGTGACGGAGACGCGGATCGTTGACGAGCATCTTGGTCTGCGTCGGGAGATCGCACTGGCCAACGTGAAGACGGCGTTCGATGTGTTCGATGCCGTTCGGGTCGAGCCGAAGGAGCCGTCCTCGATTCGCTACAAGCGGCTGACGCCGAGGCTGTGGTGCGCGCGGCTGGTGCCCGGGGAGATGCTCATTCAGGCGAATGGGCTCGCGGGCGGACCGGAAGGATTCGCTGCAGAGGTTCGGGAGCGTGCGGTGGCGGCTCAGAGCCAGCCCAAGCGGCGTCGGTGGGGCCGCTGAGTTCCCCGGAGGCGAGGCATGAGGCGCGATAGGTTCTGGTGATGGATATGAACGCCTACCAGCAGGCAGCGCTGCGCACTGCGGAGTCGAAGGGCACGCCCAACGAGGTGTTCCATCTGCTGCTGGGGCTGGTCGGCGAGACGGGTGAGATCGCCGAGAAGGCGAAGAAGATCATTCGGGACCACGACAGCGACTTCGCCCAATGGGACCTCGATGATCTCGCCAAGGAGCTCGGCGACACACTGTGGTACCTGGCGGTCCTCGCTGACCACTTCGGGCTTCCGCTCGCGGACGTCGCCGAGCTCAACATCAAGAAGCTCGCCGATCGTCAGCAGCGCGACGCCATCGGTGGCAGTGGCGACAACCGCTGACCCACCGAGAGAGCCGTGGCAGCCACGGCCCTGGTTCACGAAGGAGCACCCATGACTGTCGACGCACCGTCCCCCGCGGAGAATGACGAGTTCTGGCGAGAGCGTCGGGTCTGCTTCCTGACGACGAGCCGCCCGGACGGCAGCCCGCACCTCGTCCCGGTGGGGGTGACGTTCGATCCCGAGGCCGGCATCGCGCGCGTGATCAGCAGCGCGGGCAGCAAGAAGGTCCGAAACGTACGCGCGGCCGGGGCCGGTGCGCCGGCGGCGGTCAGCCAGGTGGACGGGCGTCGTTGGTGCACGCTGGAGGGCACGGCGGTGGTCAAGGACGATGCGGAGTCGGTGGCCGAGGCCGAGCGGCGGTACGCCGAGCGCTACCGGCAGCCCCGGCCCAACCCGGAGCGCGTGGTCATCGAGATCACCGTGACCCGGGTGCTGGGCAACGTACGTCCATCGGGTTGGTGAGCGCTCCTACGGGGAGCGGAGTGTAAATCCGTCGGCTCTGCCGGGGTTCGCATCCCACGAGGTCAGGATGCGGAGGCGATCGTCCGACGGGCTGCCGGCGGGGGCGGTGAGCACCATCAGGCGCTGCCCCGAACCGTCGGGGCTCTGCCAGGTGTCGCAGTCCAGGGTCAGATCGCCGACCACGGGGTGGTGGTACTGCTTGGTTCCGAAGCTGGCGGAGTTCACGTGCCGTTCGGCCCACCAGGTGCGGAAGTCGGCGTCCCTCACGGAGAGCTCGCCGACGAGCACGGCCAGTTCGGGATCGTCGGGGTCCTTGGCAGCCTCCATCCGGAGGGCGGCCACGGCGTCGCGGGCGTCGTGTTCCCACGTGGCATGCAGGCCGCGCACGATCGGGTGGGTGAACATCAGGCGGATGTAGTTGCGCTCTGGTTCGGGAATCGCCGAGAAGTCGGTGAACAGGGCCGCGGCGGCTTGGTTCCAGTCGAGGACGTGAAGCCTTCTTCCGAGGACCAGCGCGGGCGTATCGACCAGCTGATCGAGGAGGCGGCGTGCGGCGGGCCGGATCTTCTGCACGGTCCGTCGTCTTCTGGGGAGCGCGTCGACCTTGCCCGCGATCTCGTACATATATGCCTGCTGGTCCTCGTCCAGCCGAAGTGCGCGAGCCAGCGTCTCCAGGACCGATGCGGACGCCTTCACCCGCCCCTGCTCGAGCCGGGTGTAGTAGTCCACGCTGATCACGGCGAGGGAGGCGACCTCTTCCCGGCGGAGGCCACGTACCTTTCGGTGATTTCCCAGGTCAGGTAGGCCCACCTGACCTGGGGTCAGGCGTGCTCGACAGGCTTTGAGGAACGCTCCGAGCTCGTTGGGCGCCGCTGGATTGCTCATGGGTCAATTGTGGCCGCGGCGTACGAAGCATGGGAGGGAAGGAACGTTCCCAGGCAAAAGCTGGCCGCTTTTGAGGTCCTTCGAAACGGTGGAAGTTGGTGTGTGCCGGAGGCGGATGCCCCCGGTGCGGACCGGACGGACCGGCCGCCAGTACGGAGGAGAGACTCCATGGTCACCAAGTTGGACGTCACATTCGACAGCGCAGGGATTCAGATCGCTGCACACCTCTACGTCCCCGCAGGCGCCAGCAATGCGCCCGCCATCGTCGTCGGTCACCCGGGGACGGGAGTCAAGGAACAGGCTTCGGGCCTGTACGCCTCACGGCTGGCCGAGCAGGGCTTCGTGACGGTCGCCTATGACGCGGCGTACCAGGGCGCCAGCGGTGGCCTTCCCCGAGGGCTGGAGGACCCGGCTCAGCGCATCGAGGACATCAAGGCGGCCGTCTCCTTCTTGACCACCCGCCCCGAAGTGGACAGCGAGAGCATCGGGGTGCTCGGCATCTGCGCGTCGGGCGGCTACTCGCTCCCTGCGACGGCCAGCGACCACCGGATCAAGGCGCTCGGGACCGTCTGCGCTGCCGATGTCGCCCGCCAGTTCCGTGTCGGCGCCAACGGCACCCAGGACCCAGCCGTGTTCCAGGCGATGCTCGACGGCGCCGCGGCTGCCCGTACGGCCCGCGCCAACGGCGACGACCCCGGGGTTCTGCCGCTCTTCCCGGCGACGGCGGACGAGGCGCGAGCGATCGGGGGCGAGCACGCGGCCGAGGGCTTCGACTACTACTGCACCCCGCGTGCCGATCACGAGCGAGCCGCCAAGGCATTCGACTGGACGAGCGTCGACAAGATGACGACGTTCGACGCGTTCGCGCAGGTGCCGCTGATCGGGCAGCGACCGCTTCTCATGGTGGTCGGCACCCGCGCGGAGACGGCGTGGATGTCGATCGAAGCCTTCCAGCGGGCGGTGGGGCCGAAGGAAGTCTTCTGGGTCGAGGGCGCCAGCCATGTGGATCTCTACGACAAGGAGCCGTACGTCGGTGCAGCCGTGGAGAGGCTGGGCGCCTTCTTCACCCAGAACCTCGGCGCTCCGGTCAGCTGATCAGACGCTAGAGGAGACCGCGGTCGCTCAGTACGACGCGGTCGTTGATGTCCTGGACGTCGCGGCGGTTGCCGGTGGGAAACATGGTGCGGAACCGGTCGATCTGGCGGGGTGAGGCGGTGATGGGGTCGGTGAGCATGACCCACTGGACGTGCTCGGTATACGGCGCGGTCGTCAACGAGCCGTCGTAGCGGTAGGACGTGTGCCGACGGGGCAGGAGGGCGCCGACGTCGATGTGCCCGACGTGGTCGGCGGTCGAGCACTCGGAGACCAGGTGGTTGTAGAGGCTGCCGAGGGTCGCGTTGGTGCGGCCCGGGCGGACCCAGACGCCGACGACGAGGGTGTGGCCGGAGGCGTCCTGGTGCACGAAGTGCATCTCGATCGGGTAGTCCCGGGCGGAGAGCAGATGCTCGCTCGGGGTGTGCCAGTGGAACTGCACCAGGCCGTACGTCACGCCGCCCATCTCGAGCGAGCCGGTCCCGGGCGGGAGCTCGGCGCGTACGGTCTCCTCGTCTCCGCGGACGGTGCAGCCGTCGGGCTCGTCGGCGTCCTCGCGGATGTACTTCATCGTGACGGTCGCGTCGTGGGGATAGTGGACGTGCAGGGCGGGTAGGTGTGCCTGTTGGGTGCCGCCGCGGTAGATGCCGATGGGGCTCTGGTGCGGTGGGCCGGAGGAGGTCGCGGATGCGGCCGCTGACGAGGACAGAGCGGTGAGCCCCGCGATGGCGGCGGCTCCCTGGAGCAGTGCGCGACGGTTCAGCCCGACGGTGGTGCGCAACATGGAGATCTCCCGAGATCGACCGGGTCGATGTGACCCGTGGACCGCAATACGTACCACGAATTGCGGTCGGCAGCGTCGTGTCAGCGACCTAGAGTCGTGATGAGGGAAGAGGAGAATCCGATGAGCGTCCAGCTGAACCACACGATCGTCCACGCCTCCGACCGGGACGCGATGGCGACCCATCTGACCGAGATCCTCGGGCTTCCGGAGGCCCAGGTCTTCGGCCCGTTCCGGGTCGTCGAGCTCACCAACCAGGTCAGCCTCGATGTGGTGGAGGACCAGGACTTCCGGCCGCAGCACTACGCGTTCAAGGTGTCCGAGACCGAGTTCGACGAGATCTTCGGGCGGATCCAGGAGCGCGGCATCACCTACTGGGCCGACCCCTTCCATCGGCGGGAGGGCCAGATCAACCACAACGACGGCGGTCGCGGCGTCTACTGGGAGAGTCCCGACGGGCACAACCTCGAGATCATCACGGTGCCGTACGGCGGCTGATCGTCTACGCAGCTCAGGCCAGGTCGGCGGCCAGCTGCTTGCCGGCCTCGGTGAGCAGCGGGACGGCGCGCTCGATGAGCTCGTCGCTCATTCGCCCGGTGGGTCCGCTGATCGACATCGCCAGGCGCGGGGCGTAGTCGGGGACGGCGACGGCGACGCAGCGTACGCCTGCCTCCTGCTCGCCCTCGTCGATGGCGTAGCGGCGCTCGCGGACCTGCTCGAGCTGGTCGAGGTAGTCATCGCGCGAGGTGATCGTGGTCGAGGTGTAGGGGACCATGTCGGTGCGCCGGAGGATGTCGCGGACCTGGTCGGGATCCATGTCGGCGAGGATCGCCTTGCCGACGGCGGTGCAGTGCGGGGACACCCGGCGGCCGACCTCGGTGAACATACGCATCGACTGGCGCGACTCGGTGTGCGCGACGTAGACGATCTGGTCGCCGTCGAGCATCGCCAGGTTGGCCGACTCGCCGACCTCGTCGACGAGCCGGGTGAGGTGCGGGCGGGCCCAGGTGCTGAGCATGCGCGAGGAGCTCTCGCCGAGCCGGATCAGCTTGGGGCCGAGGACGTACTGCCGGTTGGCCTCCTGGCGGAGGTAGCCCAGGTCGACGAGGGTGCGCACCAGCCGGTGGATGGTCGGCAACGGCAGGCCGGAAGCGGCAGCAAGCTGGGAGAGCCCCATGGTCCCGCCGGCGTCGGCCATCGTCTCCAGCAGCGCGAAGGCACGCTCGATCGACTGCACGGCCCCGGTGCGTGCCTTCGGCGCCTTCTCGTTCTCGCTCACCTGAGCTCCCCGATCTATGGGTACTGTCTTCCGGATGACGGAAGTCTAACGTCGTGTAGAGGAAATCTGGCTGGTTGCGTCCCTTGTCTGGCCGGATTAATATCCGCAATGCGGAAAGAAGAATCCATTCAAAGGAAAACCGAAGCCCTGGGAGGGTGGAGCTCGTGAACATTCAGATCACCGGTGGCGAGGTCGAGCGAGGAGCCGAGATCCTCACCCCCGACGCCCTCGACTTCGTCGCGGAGCTGCAGCGACGGTTCGGGGCCCGCCGAGACGAGCTCCTGGCCGCCCGCCGAGTGCGCCGCGAGGAGGTCGCCCGCACCGGCCGGCTCGACTTCCTGCCCGAGACTGCCGACGTCCGTACCGGCGACTGGACCGTGGCGGCGGTGCCCGAGGACCTCCAGGACCGCCGCGTCGAGATCACCGGCCCGACGGACCGGAAGATGACGATCAACGCCCTCAACTCCGGGGCGCGGGTCTGGCTGGCCGACATGGAGGACGCCAGCACGCCGCACTGGAGCAACGTGGTCGGCGGCCAGGTGAACCTGTACGACGCCGTGCGGCGCCAGATCTCGGCGATGTCCCCGCAGGGCAAGCTCTACGAGCTCAAGCAGGACCAGCGGCTGGCCACGATCGTGATGCGCCCGCGCGGCTGGCACTTCGACGACCTGCACGTCCTGGTCGACGGCAAGCCGGTCGTCGGCGCCCTGGTCGACTTCGGGCTCTACTTCTTCCACAACGCCCGCGAGCTCGTGGAGCGCGGCAGCGGGCCGTACTTCTACCTCCCCAAGATGGAGAGCCACCTCGAGGCGCGGCTGTGGAACGACGTGTTCACCTTCGCGCAGGCGGAGCTCGGGATCCCGCACGGCACCGTGCGCGCGACCGTGCTCATCGAGACGATCCCGGCCGCGTTCGAGATGGACGAGATCCTCTACGAGCTGCGCGACCACGCCTCGGGGCTCAACGCCGGCCGGTGGGACTACCTGTTCAGCCTGATCAAGTACTTCCGCGACGCCGGGCCCTCGTTCGTGCTGCCCGACCGGGCGACGGTGGGGATGACCTCGCCGTTCATGCGTGCGTACGCCCAGCTGCTGGTGAAGACCTGCCACCGCCGCAACGCCCACGCCATCGGCGGCATGGCGGCCTTCATCCCGAGCCGCCGGGACCAGGAGGTCAACGCCGTCGCCTTCGCCAAGGTCCGTGAGGACAAGGAGCGCGAGGCCGGCGACGGCTTCGACGGCTCCTGGGTGGCCCACCCCGACCTGGTCCCGATCTGCCGCGAGATCTTCGATGGTGTTCTCGGCGACCGACCGAACCAGGTCGACCGGCAGCGCGACGATGTCGAGGTGCGCGCCGAGGACCTCCTCGACGTCGCCTCCGCAGGCGGCACGATCACCCTTGCCGGGCTGCACGACAACGTCGAGGTCTCGCTGGTCTACCTCGACGCCTGGCTCCGTGGCGCCGGCGCCGTCGCCATCCACAACCTGATGGAGGACGCCGCCACCGTCGAGATCTCCCGCTCGCAGATCTGGCAGTGGGTGCACAACGGGTCCAAGCTCGACGACGGGACCCTGGTGACCGCGGAGCTCGTACGCCGGGTCCTGGACGAGGAGATGTCCAAGCTGTTCGCAGCGGCCGACGGGATCGAGCACCGTCTGGAGCAGGCCCGCACCATCTTCGAGGAGGTCGCGCTCGCCGACGACTATGTCGACTTCCTGACCCTGCCGGCCTACGAGCAGGTGGTGGGGGTATGAGTCACCTCGAGGATCTCGCCAACCGGCTCGACCGGGCGCTCGCCGGCGCCGATGCCGCGCTCGCCGCGAGCTATCCGGGGGATCGTGGCGTACGTCAGCCGGTGCACACCGTGTACGTCCCGGGCGACCGTTACGACGAGAAGACCGTCGCCGAGTGGTCCGCCGAGTCCGGCCGGGTGCTGGCCGAGCACGGGGGTTCGGCTGCCGAGGTCGCGGACTCTTTCGACCTGGAGCCCGGCTTGGCGGACGAGATCTACGATCGCGTGACGGCCAAGCTGGCCGCCGAGCCGATCGAGGACCTGCGGATCGACTTCGAGGACGGCTACGGCGCTCGGCCCGACGAGGACGAGGATGCCGCCGTGGTGGCGGCCGCCCGGGCGCTCGCCGCCACCGTTCGTGACGGCTCCGCGACGCCGTTCCACGGCATCCGGCTCAAGTCGTTCGAGGCCCCGACGCGACACCGCGGGCTGCGTACGCTCGACCTCTTCCTCGGCGAGCTCGTCCGAGAGGGCGGCCTGGGCGCCGGCTTCGTCATCACGCTGCCCAAGGTGACCTCCGTCGAACAGGTCACCGCGATGGTCACCGCCCTGGACGCGCTCGAGGCGGTTCACGGCATCGGGGCCGAAAGTCTTCGGTTCGAGATCCAGGTCGAGACGCCGCAGGCGATCCTCGGCTCCGACGGCACGGCGCTGATCGCACGGATGATCGCCGCCGGCGCCGGCCGGGTCACCGGCCTGCACTACGGGACCTACGACTACTCCGCATCGCTCGGGGTCGCGGCCGCTTTCCAGAGCATGGAGCACCCGGTCGCCGACCATGCCAAGGACGTGATGCAGGTGGCCGCCGCCGGCACCGGCGTCTTCGTCTCGGACGGCTCGACCAACGTGCTTCCGGTCGGGGACCCCGATGCGGTACGCGCGGCGTGGCGGCTCCACTCACGCCTGGTGAGCCGGTCGCTGGCCCGCGGGATCTACCAGGGCTGGGACCTGCATCCGGCCCAGCTGCCCAGCCGCTACATCGCGACCTACGCGTTCTTCCGGGACGGGCTCGAGGTCGCCTTTGCCCGCCTGCGGGCGTACGTCCACGGCGGCGACTCCAGCTATCTCGACGAGCCCGCCACCGCTGCCGCGCTCGCCGCGTTCGTGCTGCGTGGCGTGGAGTGCGGTGCCGTCGCGGCCGACGAGGTCGAGACGCTCGCCGGGATCGACCGGGCCAAGCTGGCCGAGCTCGCTCGTCGGCGGATCACCGCCTGAGGATCCCGATGGCATGGCGGCAGGCTGGGTAGCCTGCCGCCATGCGCGTCGAAGCCGAGTTCACCACCGAACCGTTCCGTGGCGAGGGCGAGCCTCCCGAGCACGCGACGGCGGCGCTCGCGGCCGCCCGCGAAGCCGGTCTGGAGTGTGACTTCGGGCCGTTGGGCACGTCGATGCGCGGCGAGCGGGACGCGGTCCTGGCCACGCTGGCCGAGGTGGTGGCCGCGGGCCTGGACCATGGCGCCGACCAGATCACCTTCCAGGTCCGGGTCGAAGGACACAGCGCATCGCGGCGTACGGCCAGCGGGTTGGACGCACTGCTCGCCGAGGTCGCCGAGAGCCTCGGCGGCGACCTGGCAGCTCTGGACCGCCAGGGGAAGCAGCGCGCCGTGCGACTGCTGGAGGAGCGCGGCGCCTTCGACTACCGCAAGAGCGCGGAGATCGTGGCGGCGGCGCTCGGCGTCACCCGGTTCACGGTCTACAACTACCTGAACCGCGAACGGGAGTAGTCCTCCCAGACTTTTCAACAAACTGTTGACTGTGACGAGAGACACATGCAATCGTTGTTGCTGTACGGAAATTAGTTTCCGCATAGCGAGAGAGAACGGTTCATGGATCTCCAGAGCTTCAACGCATCACCGGCGGACGTCGTACGGCCCGTGCTGCAGGCCTGCTGCGACGCTCCGAGCTGGGTCGCCGCGGTCCTGGCCGGGCGCCCCTACACCAACGAGACCGACGTCATCCGGGCCGCCGACGAGGCGGCCCGACGGTTCACCGCGGCCGACGTCGACCAGGCGCTGGCCGCCCACCCCAGGATCGGGGAGCGCGCCGAGGGCGAGCACGCCGAGGCTGCCTGGTCGCGGCGCGAGCAGGCAGCGGTCGGCACCGACCAGGCCACGGCACAGGCCCTCGCCGAGGGCAACCGGGCCTACGAGGAGCGCTTCGGCCGGGTCTTCCTGATCTGCGCCACGGGCCTCTCGGCCAGCCAGGTCCTGGCCTCCCTCCGCGACCGACTCGGTCACGAGCACGACGAGGAGGCGGCCGTGGTCGCCGACGAGCTCCGCCGGATCGCGCTGCTCCGCCTAGAGCGGGTCCTCACCGCCGAGGTCTCCGCATGACCAGCGCCATCACCACCCACGTACTCGACACCGCGCTCGGTCGCCCGGCCGCCGGTGTCCCGGTCCGGCTCAGCCGGATCGACGATTCAGACCATGTCCTCGCCGACGCCGTCACCGACGACGACGGCCGGGTGACCGACCTGGGACCCGATCAGGTCCCGGCCGGCACCTATCAGCTCCGGTTCGGCACCGCCGCCTACTACGCGGCGACCGGTCAGGAGTGCTTCTACCCGCAGGTCTCCGTCACCTTCGCGGTCACCGACCGGCGGCACCACCACGTGCCACTTCTGCTGAGCCCGTTCGCCTACTCCACCTACCGAGGGAGCTGACATGCCCATTCGTCTTGGACCCAACCAGTACGGCAAGGCCGAGAACCGCGTCGTACGCATCTACCGCGACACTCCTCGCCACCAGATCCGCGACCTCAACGTCTCCACCGCGCTGCGCGGAAGCTTCGACGACGCCCACACCAGCGGCGACCAGAAGGACGTACTGCCGACCGACACCCAGAAGAACACGGTCTTCGCCTACGCGAAGGAGATCGGCGTCGCCTCGATCGAGGAGTTCGCACTGGCTCTCGCCGACCGCTACCTCGAGGCCTGCCCAGCCGCCGAGGGCGCCCGGGTCGAGATCGACGAGTACGCCTGGGACCGGATCCAGGTCGACGGCGCGGGTCACGACCACTCGTTCGTCCGCTCGGGTGGCGGCGTACGGACCACCGTGGTGAATGTCGACGGCCGCGGTGAGGACCGGGTCGCCCATGTGGTGTCCGGCATCAAGGACCTGGTCGTGCTCAAGTCGACTGGCTCGGAGTTCCACGGCTTCCTCAAGGACGAATACACGACCCTGCAGGAGACCACCGACCGGATCCTGGCGACCTCGCTCGTCGCCCGGTGGCGCTATGACGCTGTGCCGATCTCGAGGGGCGAGGTCGACTGGGACAAGGCGTACGACTCCATCCGGGCCCTGCTGCTGCAGCGGTTCGCGGAGATCCACAGTCTCGCGCTGCAGCAGACCCTCCACGGGATGGGCACCTCGGTGCTCGAGCAGCACGGTGACGTCGCCGAGATCAAGTTCTCTGCGCCCAACAAGCACCACTTCCTCTCCGACCTCTCGCCGTTCGGCCTGGACAACCCCGGCGAGGTCTTCTTCGCCGCGGACCGGCCCTACGGCCTGATCGAAGCCTCGGTCGTACGCGACGAGGCCCCCGATGCCGGCAACGCCTGGCACGCCATCCCCGGATTCTGCTGAGGCCCGGCCATGTTAGGTCGCAGGAGGCAGGCCACCGCGCCGATCACGACACGACCTGAGGACGAGCGGCATCCGCCGGGCCAGCTCCTCGCCTACGGCACGCAGCACATCCTGACGATGTACGGCGGCGTGATCGCGCCGCCGCTCATCGTCGGGGGTGCCGCCGGCCTGTCGGGCACGGACCTGGCGCTGCTGGTGACCGCGGGGCTCTTCGTGTCGGGCTTCGCCACGCTGCTGCAGACGCTCGGCCTCGGGCCGTTCGGCAGCCGGCTACCGATCGTGCAGGGCATCTCGTTCGCCAGCGTGTCGACGATGGTCACCATCGCCAGCGAGGCCGGGCTGCGCCCGGTCTTCGGCGCGATCATCGTCGCCGGCCTGATCGGGCTGGTGCTCTCCTCGTTCTTCGCCCAGCTGGTCAGGCTCTTCCCAGCGGTCGTCACCGGCACGATCATCACGGTCATCGGCCTCTCGCTGATGCCGGTGGCGTTCCGGTGGGCGATGGGCAACGACGCGGAGGCGCCGGACTACGGGTCGATGACCAACATCGCGTACGCCGGGCTGACGCTGCTCATCATCCTGGTGATCAGCCGGGTGTTCCAGGGTGCGATCTCACGCCTCTCGATCCTCATCGGAATCGTCGTCGGTACGGTGATCGCGACGGTTGCCGGCCGGGCCGACTTCTCCTCGGTGGGCGAATCCGATCTGGTCGCGCTCCCGCCGGTCCTGCACTTCGGTGGCCCGACGTTCGAGGTCGGCGCGATCGTCTCCATGACCATCGTGGTGCTGGTGATCATGACCGAGACGACCGCGGACATCCTGGCGATCGGCGAGATCGTGGAGACCGACGTGGACACCAAGCGCGTCGCCCGCGGCCTCCGCGCCGACATGGCCGCCACGACCGTCGCCCCGCTGTTCGGCACGTTCCCGTGCAGTGCGTTCGCGCAGAACGTCGGGCTGGTGGCTTTGACGGGTGTTCGGAGCCGGTACGTCGTGGCGACCGGTGGTCTCGTCCTTCTGCTCCTCGGGCTGCTGCCGGTCGTCGGAGCGGTGGTGGCCGCGATCCCGTATCCCGTGCTCGGCGGTGCCGGCATCGTGCTGTTCGGCTCGGTCGCCGCGAGCGGGATCCGTACGCTCTCGCGCGTCGACTACGAGGACAACCTGAACATGGTGATCGTCTCCGTGGCGATCGCCGTCGGGATCCTGCCGATCGCGGCGCCGACCTTCTGGGACGCCTTCCCGGAGTGGCTCGGGGTCATCATGCACTCCGGCATCAGCGCCACCGCCCTGGTCGCCGTCGTGCTCAACCTGCTGTTCAACGAGATCACCGTCGGCAACCGCTCCGGCGCCTCGGTCTTCGCCGCCTCCCAGGATTCGCGTGAAGGCTTCGGTGACCGGCTCGACGACGACATCGATCGGTCGTGATCGGCTGAGGATTGCCGTACGTCGCAGCGCCCGCCCCGGTAGACAGGGCGGGCGCTACCGCTATCCCGATTTTCGTCATACGATTTCCTTATGGGCACTGACGAGCAGATCCAGAAGTGGGCGGACGAGGCCGAGGCGGGTTACGACGTCGAGGAACTGAAGCGTCGCGGGCGCGGTCGCCCGGGGCGGGGCGCCGAGCCGATGCAGGTCGTCGCCGTCCGTCTCACCGCCGAGGAGCTCGAAGCCTTGGATGCGCTGGCCGAACGAGAGCACTTGTCCCGATCCGAGGCGATCAGGCGTGCCCTGGCCGGTTACGCCGCGTGAAAGTCCATCCCAGCGCGCTCAAGCATGGCGTGGCGCATGAGGACGCGGTACAGGCGGCTGACTGGTCGCAGTGGATCGAGCCACTCGAGGAAGACGACTGGCCACACCGTGAGCTGCGCCTCGGCTTCGACACCCGGGCGCGCCTGCTCGAGACAGTTGTGCTGATCTTCGAAAGCGGCGACGAGATGGTCATCCACGCGATGCCGGCCCGAAAGCAGTACTGGGACTTGCTGCCCTGAGCACGGTGCCTGCTTGTTTGCTGAGGAATTGCCGTACGTCGCAGCGCCCGCCCCGGTTGGGGCGGGCGCTACCGCTCTCCGGAGGTCGAGTCGGCCCGTCCTCACCTGAAAGCGCGCCGAGTCGGCTTGTCATGACGAGCCGACTCGGCGTGATTTTTCGTCAGGATGCGCCGACTCGGCCTCGGGGAGGGTCAGCCGACAAGGACGCGGGCCGCCTCTCCCGGGTCGGGGGCGTTGACGAGCTCGCCCTCGATCCAGACGCTGCGTACGTCGGCGGGGGTGCCGAGGGCGAACATCTTGGCCAGGGCGTCGCCGGGGTCGGCGGCGTGGGTGAGGCCGACGTCGAGGGGTGTGCTCGCGGCCGGCTTGATCCATTGGGCGTCGAAGCGGCGGCCGACGCAGAAGTCGCCTACCGCGGCGCCCAGGCCGAGGGCCTCGGCGCCGGCACGCGTGGCGAGGTGGAGGAGGTGGGCGGGGGTCAATGGGTGACCGGCCTCGCCGAGGAGCTGCTGGGCGACGTACGCACTCAGGCCCTCCTTGAGCAGGGAGAACCCGGTGCCGGCGCCGACGTCGGAGCCCATCGCGACGCGTACGCCGTGGGCGCGGTGGCGGGCCAGCGGGAAGAGGCCGCTGCCGAGGGCGGCGTTGCTGGAGGGGCAGTGCGCGACGGCCGCACCGCGGGCGGCCAACAGAGCGAGCTCGGGGTCGGTCGGGTGCACGTTGTGCGCCAGGACGGTGCTGGTGCCGACCAGGCCGTGCCGGTCGTAGGAGGTCACGTAGTCGCAGCCGAAGAGCGCCTCGACGGTCTCGATCTCGCGGGTGTTCTCGTTGACGTGAGAGGTCAGCATCGCCCCCGGCACGGCGTTCAGCACGTCGGCGCAGGCCGCGAGCAGCGGGTCGGAGCACGACAGCGAGAAGCGCGGGGTCACGGCGTAGCGGGCCCGGCCGACCCCGTGCCACCGGGCAGCGAGCGCAAGAGACTCCTCGCGTGCCCGGTCCGGGTCGGTGAACAGGTCCTCGCGGATGAGCCGGTCGCTGACCACGAGGCCGCTGGTGATCCGCAGACCGACGCGGGCGGCCTCGGCGAAGACGGTGTCGACCGCGGGCGCGAAGTGGCTGCCGAAGACCAGCGCGGTGGTCGTGCCGGCGCCGACCAGGCCGCGTACGAAGTCGCTGGCCACGCCCTCGGCGTAGGCCGGGTCGGCCAGGCGCGCCTCCTCGGGGAGGGCGCACTGGTCGAGCCAGTCGAGCAGCGGCATGCCGAGGCCGCCGATGACGCGTACCTGCGGGAAGTGCACGTGGGTGTCGACGAATCCGGGCAGCACGAAGCCGCCGGAGAGGTCGACGACCTCCTCCTGGGGGTGCTGGCGATGCAGGTCGGCATAGCTGCCGCGGGCGCGGATCACGCCGTCGCGTACGAGCAGCGCGCCGTCCTGCTCCGTGCGGAGCCGACCGCCGGTGAAGGGGTCGTCGGGAGTGTCGAGGAAGGTTCCTCGGAAGAGCGTCATCGTGAGGTTCACCTTGATTGTTGTTCGGTTGCCGCGGGCTCGCCCGCGAAGATCTGGAGCAGCCGGGCCGCGACGCTGACAGCGATCGTGGCCGGCTCCTTGCCGCCGAGATCGGGAAGTCCGATGGGTGTGGTGATGCGGGCGATCGCCTCGGGGGTGTGGCCCTCGTCAGCGAGCTTCGCCCGGAACCGGCTCCACTTGGCGCTCGAGCCGATCAGCCCGATCGACGCCAGATGCCCGTCGCCCGTCGTGAACGTACGCAGCGCAGCGTCGCACAGCGCGGCGTCCTCGGCGTGATCATGGGTCATGACCAGGACGTGGGTGCCCTCGGGCAGCTCGCCGATGACGAGCTCGGGCAGGACCGGCACCTGGTGGACGTGGATGCCGGCGACGGCGTCGTCCAGCCCCCGTAGCTGCTCGGGCTCGAGCTGGGCGGAGCGGGAGTCGACCAGGTGCAGCTCGAGATCGTGGCGGGCGAGGATGCGCGCCAGCTCGAGCCCGACGTGGCCCATCCCGAAGATGGCCACGGACGGTACGACGGGCAACGGCTCGAGCAGCAGCTCGACCTCGCCACCACAGCACTGGACACCGTGCTGGTAGGGCGCCTTGTCGGAGAGCGACACCTTCAGGGTCTCCGGCACCGCACGGTCCTCGGTGAGCATCGCGCGGGCGCGCTCGATCGCGACCGCCTCGAGGTTGCCGCCACCGACGGTGGCCCAGGTGTGGTCGGCCGAGACGACCATCTTCGCCCCGGCCTCCCGCGGCGAATGACCGCGGACGGACGTCAGGGTCACCAGTACGCCGGGGACCCGCTGCTCGCGCAGCCGCTGGACGGCTTTCAGCCACTCCATGTCGTCACCTCCCGCTCACCAGGGCCGGCTCGGCACCGATGTCGCTGGGCGCGGGGGCCTGGGGCGTACGTGCTTTGTCGAGCGCCCAGTAGACCGCCTCCGGCGTCGCCGGGGAGGCCAGGTCGACGCTGATGCCGGCCGGGCCGAAGGCGGCGGCCGCCTCGCGCAGCGCCTCGCGTACGGAGAAGGCGAGCATCAGCGGGGGCTCCCCGACGGCCTTGGAGCCGTAGACGGCGCCCTCCTCGTGGGCCTTCTCGAGCAGCTTCACCCGGAAGTCCTCGGGCATCTCGGAGAAGCTCGGCAGCTTGTAGGTGCTCGCCGCCTGCGTCGCCAGCCGGCCCCGGTTGGGTCCGTCGGAGGTGTCCCAGCGCAGGTCCTCCAGGGTCAGCCAGCCGGCGCCCTGCACGAAGCCGCCCTCGATCTGGCCGATGTCGATCAGTGGGCTCAGGCTGTCACCGACGTCGTGGACGATGTCGACGCGCCGCAGCGTGTAGGCACCGGTGAAGCCGTCGACCTCGACCTCGGAGGCCGCGACCCCGTTGGCGAAGTACTTGAACGGCTCACCCTGCATCACGTTGGGGTCCCAGTGCAGGCCCTCGGTGCGGTAGAAGCCGGCCGCCCACAGCTGCACCCGCTGGTGGTACGCGACGTTGACCAGCTCGTTCCAGCCGATCTCGCCGGAAGCGGGGGAGAGACCGTGGACGACACCGTCGTCGAAACGTACGTCCTTGGGGCTGATCCCCAGACGACCGCCGGCGACCTGGGCGAGCCGCTCGCGGATCTGCTCGCAGGCGTTCTTGATCGCTGCCCCGTTGAGGTCGGCGCCGGAGCTGGCCGCGGTCGCCGAGGTGTTGGGCACCTTGTCGGTGCGCGTCGGTGCCAACCGGACCCGGGAAAGCGGCAGGCCGAGCGCGGTGGCGGCCACCTGGAGCATCTTGGTGTGCAGGCCCTGGCCCATCTCGGTGCCGCCGTGGTTGATCAGCACCGAACCGTCCTTGTAGACGTGCACGAGGGCGCCGGCCTGGTTGAAGGCGGTGAGGTTGAACGAGATGCCGAACTTCACCGGCGTCATCGCCAGGCCCCGCTTGGTGTGCGGATGGACGCGGTTGAACTCCGCGATCTCCGCGCGCCTCCGCGCGACCTCGCCGGACGAGGCGACCTGGTCCCAGCAGGCCGCCAGCCGGTCGGCCTGGCGCACGGGCTGGCCGTAGGGCGTGGTCTGGTCCTGCTGGTAGAAGTTGCGGCGGCGCAGCTCGAGCGGTTCGATGCCGAGCAGCGGTGCGCACCGGCCGAGCAGGTCCTCCATGACAAGCATGCCTTGCGGTCCGCCGAAGCCGCGGAAGGCGGTCTGCGAGGTCTTGTTGGTGCGCGCGACCCGGCCGTCGACACGGATGTCGGGCACCCAGTAGGCGTTGTCGATGTGGCACAGCGCGCGGGCCAGCACCGGCTCGGAGAGGTCGAGGCTCCAGCCGCCGTCGGCGGTGAGCGTGGCCTCCAGGCCGAGGATGTGGCCCTCGTCGTCGAACCCGACGCGCCAGGTGCTGTGGAAGCCGTGGCGCTTGCCGGACATGGTGATGTCCTGGGTGCGGTTGAGACGCAGCCGCACCGGACGCCCGGTCAGGGTGGCGCCCAACGCGGCGATGGCCGCGTAGCCGTGCGGCTGCATCTCCTTGCCACCGAACGCGCCGCCCATCCGCAGGCACTGGACGGTGACCTCGTGGCTCGGGACGCCGAGCACGTGGGCGACGATCTCCTGGGTCTCGGAGGGGTGCTGGGTGCTGCTGTGCACCAGCACCTGACCACCCTCGTCGACCAGGGCCAGCGAGACGTGGGTCTCGAGGTAGAAGTGCTCCTGACCGGCGAACTCGAACTCGCCCTCGAAGACATGGGCGGCGTTCTCGAGGGCCGCCGTGACGTCGCCGCGCTCGAGGTTGCGCGGGGTGCCCTGGAAGCTCTCCGCCGCGATCGCCTCGGTCACGGTGACCAGCGAGGGCAGCGGCTCGTAGTCGACCTCGACCGCCGCCGCGCCCAGCCGGGCGGCCTCCTGGGTCTCGCCGAGCACCCAGCACACCGCGTGGCCGTGGAACATCACCTCGGTCGGGAAGAGCGGCTCGTCGTGCTTGACGCCCGCGTCGTTGATGCCGGGTACGTCATCGGCGGTCAGCACCCGGACGACCCCCGGGACCGCGTACGCCGGTTCGGTGCGAAGCGCGGTGACCAGGGCGTGCGTGTGCGGGGCCTGGACCGGCCAGGCGTGCAGCGTGCCGGCGATCCGCCCGACCAGGTCGTCGGTGTAGAGCGCCTCGCCGGTGACGTGCAGCGCGGCACTCTCGTGGGGCAGCGGGATCCCGACGATCGGGTTCGCGGGGCGTTCGGACAGGGCGCTCATGCCGGCACCTCCTGACGGTGGGTCTCTGGGTGGGTGTGGAACAGGCGCAGCAGGGACTGGCCCAGCATCGCCGAGCGGTAGGACGCGCTGGCGCGGTGGTCGTCCATCGGTGTGCCCTCGCCTGCCAGGACGGCCGCGGCGCGGCGTACGGTCTCCTCGGTCCAGGGCCGGCCGACCAGGGCGTCCTCGGTGGCGACGGCACGCAGCGGGGTGGCCGCGACGCCGCCCAACCCGATCCGGGCACGGGCCACGGTGCCGTCGGCGATCTCGAGCGCGTAGCCGACGGCCACGCTGGAGATGTCGTCGAAGCGGCGCTTGGCGATCTTGTGGAAGCCGACGAGCGGGGCCAGCGGCAACGGGAGCCGTACGCTGCGGATCAGCTCGTCCGCGGCCCGGACCGTCTCGCGGTAGCCGGTGAAGTAGTCGGCCAGCGGGACGACCCGCTCGCCGCGCGGCGAGGCCAGGACGACGTCGGCGTCGAGCGCCAGCAGCGCCGGCGGGGCGTCGCCGATGGGCGAGGCGGTGCCGATGTTGCCGCCGATCGTCGCGCCGTTGCGGATCAGGCGCGAGGCGAACTGCGGGAACAGCTCGGCCAGGAGCGGGACCCGGCCGTCGAGGCGGCGCTCGATCTCGGTCAGGGTGAGCGCGGCGCCGATCTCGATCGTGTCGTCGCCGACCGTGAGCGCGCGGAGCTCGGGCAGCCGGTCCACCGCCACGACCAGCGGCGCCCGGCGGCCGCGGATGTTGACCTCCACACCCCAGTCGGTCGAGCCGGCGACGACCTGCGCCTCCGGCCGCTCGGTGAGCAGGGTGAGGGTCTCGGCAAGGGTCGCGGGACGTACGAACTCGGCGCCGTCGACGGCGATCCGGGTCGGGCGCGGGGCGGGCGGCGGTGCCTGGCGGCGGGCCGCGAGGGCGTCGTCCTCGTCAGGTGCGCCCAGGGCGTACGCCGCGTCGCGGATCGGTCGGTAGCCGGTACAGCGGCACAGGTTGCCGCTCAATGCGTGCAGGTCGACCCCGTTCGGGCCGTGCTCGTGGTCGCACGACCCTGCCTCGGCATCGGCGGTCCGCCCAGGGCGGTAGAACTCCGCCGCCAGGCTGCAGACGAACCCGGGGGTGCAGTAGCCGCACTGCGACCCGCCGCGTACGGCGATCTCCTGCTGGACCGGGTGGAGGTCGCTGCTGGTGCCGAGGCCCTCGCTGGTGACCAGCTCCTGGCCGTCGAGCGCGGCGACCGGGACCAGGCAGGCGTTGACGGCGGTCCACTCGGTCGCGGTGTCGGTGCCGGGGCGGGCGACCAGCACCGAGCAGGCGCCGCACTCGCCCTCGGCGCAGCCCTCTTTGGCGCCGGTGAGGCCGCGGTCGCGCAGCCAGTCGAGGGTGGTGGTGTGGGTGGCGACCCCGGTCAGGGGCACCTGGTCCCCGTTGACCGTGACACATGGGACACCGGGGGCGCTGGGCGTTGTCATGACTGGCTCCGGATCGGGTTGCGGGTGCGGGCGCTGTGGATCGGGTTCGCGTCGCGCAGGAAGTCGTCGAAGCGGTGGCCGGCGATCTTGGCGATCTCGATCAGCGCGGCGGCGTGCTCCTGCCGTTCGCAGTTGCCGAGCCGCGACCGGCCCTCGGCGAGGATCCGGTCGAGCGAGTCGGAGTCGCGTACGGAGATGACCAGCGGGAAGCCGAACCGCTCGTGGTAGGCGTCGGTGAGCGAGGCCAGTGTCTCCTGGTCCGGCTCGGCCAGGTGGGTCAGGCCGCGCGAGGACTGGTCGCGCAGCGACTCCTCGCCGACCATCCCGTCGGAGACCAGGCGTGAACCGAGCTCGGGGTAGGCCTCGATCAGCTCGCGCTGCTCCTCGACGGAGCCGCTGAAGAGCGCGTCCTGGAAGGCGCGGCGCAGGGCGTGCGTGTCGGCGAACGGACGCTGCTCCCAGGCCCGCTCCACCATCCACCGAGGCCCCTGGAAGAGACCGTCGAACGTCTCCACGAACTCCGTACGTCCCATCTGGTTGACCTGGTCGAGCCGGACGCCCTCGCCGGGCTGGCCGGCGACGGCGGGGCCGTAGTCCGGGCCGACATGGTGGAACAGGATGTTGAGCAGGATGGCGGTGAGGCTGCCGAGGGTGATGCCGCTGCCGAAGATGATCTCGGCCCAGCCCGGGACGGCCTGGGCGACCTCGGGCTGCGCGGTGACGTACATCGCCAGGCCGACGCTGGTTGCCACGATGACCACGTTGCGGTGGTCGCGGAAGTCGACCTTGCTGAGCGTCTGGAAGCCGACGACCGCGACGGTCGCGAACATCGCCAGGGCGGCGCCGCCGAGGACCGGGTGCGGGATGCCGGCGACGATCGCACCGACCTTGGGGAGCAGCCCGATCAGGACCATGATCAGGCCCGCGGCGGCGACGACCCAGCGGCTCTTGACCCGGGTCAGCCGGACGAGGCCGACGTTCTCGGCGAAGCAGGTGTAGGGGAAGGAGTTGAAGACGCCGCCGATGGTGGTGGCCAGGCCGTCGGCGCGCAGGGCGCGGGCGATGTCCCTGCGGCCGATCCGCTTCTCGACGATCTCGCCGGTGGCGAAGACGTCACCGGTGGTCTCGACGGCGGTGATCAGCATGACGACGATCATCGACACGATCGCGGCGGCGGAGAACTGTGGCCAGCCGAAGTGGAACGGGGTGGTCACCCCGACCCAGTCGGAGGAGGCCACGGCGTCGAAGTGGGCGTCCCCGAGGGCCCAGGCGACCAGGGTGCCGACGACCAGGCCGACGAGCACCGCGACGGTGGCCATGAAGCCCTTGAAGACCCGCTGGATGACCACGATCAGGGCCAGCGTGCCCAGGGCGTACGCCAGGTTGCGGCCGCTCGTGGGGTCCGAGGTCGGCCCGGCGCCACCGGTCGCGTCCGCTGCGGCGACGGGGAGCAGCGCGATGCCGATGATGGTGATCACCGAGCCGGTCACGACCGGCGGGAAGAACCGGATCAGCCGACTGAAATAGGGGGCGATGAAGAAGGTTGCCAGACCGGCGACGATCACCGCGCCGTAGATGACGAGCAGCCCGTCGGTGCCGCCGCCCGCCGCGAGCCCGATCGCGATCATCGGCGAGACGGCGGTGAAGGTGACACCCTGCAGCAGCGGCAGGCGTACGCCGACCTTCCAGAAGCCGACCGACTGGATGATCGAGGCGATGCCGCAGGTGAACAGGTCGGCGTTGATCAGGTGGATCAGCTCCTGCTGACTCAACCCGATGGAGTTGGCGAGCAGGATCGGGACGATCACCGCCCCGGCGTAGAACGCGAGCACGTGCTGGAGGCCGTAGACGGCGAGCTTGCCCGCCGGGAGGACCTCGTCGACGGGGTGAATGGGGCGGCCACCGTCCTTCTTCTGGGGCCTTATCGACCTCAGGACTGCTCTCGCGTTCATCCTCACACCTTTCTCGGGGGAGCCCTGGTGGGCAGGTGAGCTGTGACTTACCCCACAGCCTGGTCTCTTCGGGCCCCGAGCGGCACCCGCCGATCATCCGAAGATGGGGTCGTCGCGGATATGGCCTTTGTGTGATGCTCCAGAATGACGTACGGCTGGTTTCCGAGTGGTTTCCGTGGCGTGAAACAGCGCTCTGGCATCGCGTGTAACACGCTGTTCGTAGGACTTTCCGGTCGTTCCAGTAGGGCGAGTAGTCCTACGAACGACGTGTTACACGGCGGCGGCCCCAGCGCGTTGCGAGTTCGTTCACAGCGATCTGAGGGCGAGGAAGACGTCGACCCGGTCCTCCATCGTGGTCAGGTCACGCCCGGTCAGCTCCTCGACCCGGGAGATCCGGTAGCGCACGCTGTTGACGTGGAGGTGGAGCGACTCCGCCGTACGCGTCCATGACCCGGCGTACGTCAGGAACCGGTCGAGCGTCGGCACCAGATCGCTGCCGGTGCGCTGGTCGTGCTCGAGGACGGGGCCGAGGACGCGCTGCGCGTAGGTGCGGCGGATGTCGTCGGGGACCGTGGCGAGCAGCAGTACGTGTGAGGTGACCTCCTCAGAGCTGGACAGCGCGACCGCTCCGCCGCCGGAGCGGGCGACCCGGTGCGCGAACCGGGCCTCCTCGAGCGCCCCGGCCAGCGCGTCGACGCCGCTCTCGCCGCTCAGTCCGACCGACAGCGAGCCGCGGACCAGGGCCGGCGCCAGCCGGGTGAGCGAGCGGCGCAGCTGGTCGGTGAGGTCCGGGCGGGCCGGGAGGAAGGCGACCGCGCAGCCGTCCCGCGCGCTCGCGACCACGGACGGCCCCAGGCCGAGGGCCACGTCCTCGAGCACCGCGGCCACCGCGTCCGGCGGGCCGCCCGGTCCGAGCTCGGCCACAGCGAGCACCAGCGGCCGCTCCGGATCGAGTCCGGACTGGCGTAGCCCGGTCGCGATCTCGGCAGGTGAGGCACCGGCCTCGAGGTGGGCGAGGGTGGCGGCCGCGAGCGGTCGCCGGACGCGGAATCCCTCGTCGCGCCGCGAGCGGTCCAGCGCGGTGATGGCGCCGAACTCGTGGACCATGTCGAGGTCCTCCCGCGGCCAGGTGGTGTGGTCGCCCTCGACCGCGACGGTCCATCCGGTGAGGCGGTCGGCCAGGCCCGATCCGATGGGGAACAGGGAGTAGCTGTGGTCGCCCACCTCGGCCACGGCGGGCAGCAGGTCTGCGGTCAGGAAGCGGCGGGTCAGCGCGTCGATCGTCTCGGGATCGAGCTCTCCCGGTCCAGGTACGACATGGCGACCGCTCGCGGTGAGCACCCGGCACGCGTGGCCGATCTCGGAGGCCACCCGGGCCGCCAGCTCGTCGAGGCTGCGGCCCGAGGCGATGGCGGAGAGGAGCTGGCGCTGACGGGCCAGGCTGGCCGACATCCGGGCGCTCGCACCCGCGGCACCGGCAGCCGCGACGTACTCGGTCACGTCGGCGAACGCCACGTCCCCGGGCACCTCCACCAAGGCGACCTGATGGCGGTGGCAGGCGTCGACGAGGTCGTCGGGAACCGCGCCGAGCAGGGCCGCTCCGGCCAGCAGACAGGTCGCCCCGCCCTCGGCGATCGAGGACACGAACGTCTCGCTGTCCTCCGGTCCGCGCCGCCAGACCAGGCCGGTGAGCACGAGCTCGCCGCCGTTCAGGTAGCGGCCCGGCTCGAGCAGGTCGATCGTGATCGTGCGCCCCACCGGACGCTCGAGCGAGCCCTCGGGCGCGTGCAGGAGTCGCAGGCCCAGGCTGGGCGTCTCCAACAGCTCTGCAAGTAGCACGGTGCCTCCACCGGTCGCCGGTCCATATCGGCCGCGTCTTGGAGGAACGTACAACGCCCGCGCATGTGCACGGGAGGCCCGTTGTCGTTTCTTCACCACTTTGCGGCCGAGTCCTGCTCGGGGTTGACGTGACTCCGCTCACATCCTTATATTTCGAATGTCAGAAATCAAATTCCGCAATACGGAAGGAACGGTGTGATGAACCACCAGCTCCGGTACGAGGTGAACTGCTCGATCCTGTTCACCGAGCTCCCGCTCCTCGAGCGCCCCGCGGCGGTGAAGGCCGCCGGCTTCGACGCGGTGGAGTTCTGGTGGCCATTCGCCGAGGCGGTGCCGTCCGACAAGGACGTGGACTCCTTCGTCGCCGCCGTGCAGGACGCCGGGGTGCACCTGGTCGGCCTCAACTTCTTCGCCGGCGACATGCCCGCCGGCGACCGCGGTCTGGTCTCGTGGCCGGCCCGGTCGGCGGAGTTCCGCGACAACATCGACGCCACGATCGGCATCGGTGAGCGGCTCGGGTGCGCCGCGTTCAACGCCCTCTACGGCAACCGCGTCGCCGGCGTCGCCGCCGAGGCGCAGGACGAGCTCGGCGCCGAGAACCTCGCGCTGGCCGCCCGCGCGGCAGCCCGCATCGGCGGCACCGTGCTGGTCGAGCCGGTCAGCGGTGCTGACCGCTATCCGCTGCTCACCGCCGCGGACGCGATCGCCGCGATCGACCGTGCCGGCGAGGCCAACATCGGCCTGCTCGCCGACCTCTACCACCTCGCCGTGAACGGCGACGACGTCGACGCGGTGATCGCTGCGTACGCCGCTCGCATCGCCCACGTCCAGATCGCCGACGCCCCGGGCCGCAACGAGCCCGGCACCGGCGAGCTCCCGCTCGAGCGGCAGCTCGCCGCGCTCGAGGCGGCAGGGTACGCCGGCTGGGTCGGGCTGGAGTACAAGCCCGCCACGACCTCGGCCGAGAGCTTCGACTGGCTGCCGCGCGAGCGCCGCAGCGCCGCCACCGCCACCCACTGACCACCCCGTAGGAGGGAACATCATGACCAACATCGCCTTCATCGGCCTCGGCATCATGGGCAGCCCGATGGCCGCCCACCTCGTCGACGCCGGTCACACCGTCGCCGGTTTCGACCACAGCCCCGAGCGCACCCAGGCCCTGGCCACGGCGGGCGGCCGCGCGGCCAGCTCGACCGCCGACGCCTGCCGCGACGCCGACGTCGTCTGCGTCATGGTCCCGGACTCGCCCCACGTCGAGGAGGTCCTCACCGCCGAGGGTGGGGTCTTCGAGACCGCCCCGTCCGGCGCGCTGATCATCGACTTCTCCAGCATCCGCCCCGACGTGAGCGCCGCGCTCGCCGAGCAGGCCACGGCGCGTGGCTTCCGCATCCTCGACGCCCCGGTCTCCGGGGGCGAAGCGGGTGCGAAGAATGCGGCCCTCTCGATCATGGTCGGCGGCGCGGCCGACGACTTCGCCACCGCGAAGCCGCTCTTCGACGTCGTCGGCAAGACCATCGTCCACGTCGGCCCGAGCGGCGCCGGCCAGACGGTCAAGGCAGCCAACCAGCTCATCGTCGCCGCCAACATCCAGGCGCTCTCGGAGGCGGTCGTCTTCCTCGAGGCGTACGGCGTGGACACGAAGGCCGCCCTCGAGGTGCTCGGTGGCGGGCTCGCCGGGTCGAGCGTGCTCAACCAGAAGAAGGAGAACATGCTCACCCGCTCCTTCCAGCCCGGCTTCCGGATCGACCTGCACCACAAGGACATGGGAATCGTCACCGCCGCCGCCCGCGAGGCGGGCGTGGTGGTCCCGCTCGGCTCGCTGGTCGCCCAGCTGATGGCGAGCGCGCGGGCCAACGGCGACGGCGGCCTGGACCACTCCGCCCTGCTGCGCGGCGTCGAGCGCCTGAGCGGCTCTGTCATCAAGGGGGAGAACTGACATGGCACGCATGCGCGCGGTCGACGCCGCCGTCCTGATCCTGGAGAAGGAGGGCGCGACCCAGCTGTTCGGCCTCCCGGGTGCCGCGATCAACCCGTTCTACAGCGCGATGCGCAAGCACGGCGGGCTCCGGCACGTGCTCGCCCGCCACGTCGAGGCGGCCTCGCACATGGCCGAGGGCTACACCCGGGCGAAGGCCGGCAACATCGGCGTCTGCATCGGCACCTCCGGCCCGGCCGGCACCGACATGATCACCGGTCTCTACTCGGCCTCCGCCGACTCGATCCCGATCCTGTGCATCACCGGTCAGGCACCGGTCGCGAAGCTCCACAAGGAGGACTTCCAGGCGGTCGACATCGCCTCCGTCGCCGGACCGCTCACCAAGATGGCGGTCACCGTGATGGAGCCCGCCCAGGTCCCGGGCACCTTCCAGAAAGCCTTCCGGGTGATGCGCGAGGGACGTCCCGGCCCGGTCCTGATCGACCTGCCGCTCGACGTCCAGCAGGCCGAGATCGACTTCGACATCGAGACGTACGAGCCCTTGCCGATCGCCAGGCCGACGGCCAGCCGCGCCCAGGCGGAGAAGGCGCTGGCGATGATGCTCGAGGCGGAGCGCCCGCTGATCGTCGCGGGCGGTGGCGTGATCAACGCCGACGCCTCCGACCTGCTGGTCGAGCTCGCCGAGGTCACCGGGGTCCCTGTCGTCCCGACGCTGATGGGGTGGGGCAGCATCGCGGACGACCACCGGCTCAACGCGGGCATGGTGGGGCTGCAGACCTCCCACCGCTACGGCAACGCGACCATGCTGGCCAGCGACTTCGTGCTCGGCATCGGCAACCGATGGGCCAACCGCCACACCGGCTCGGTCGAGACCTACACCCGCGGACGTACGTTCGTGCACATCGACATCGAGCCGACCCAGATCGGCCGGGTCTTCGCGGCGGACTACTCGATCGTCTCCGACGCCCGCGCGGCGCTCGAGGTGCTCGTCGAGGTCGCGAAGGAGTGGGCGGCAGACGGGAAGAACCCGGACCGCACCGCCTGGGCCGAGGAGTGTGCCGAGCGCAAGCGGACCCTGCAGCGCAAGACCCACTTCGACAACGTCCCGATCAAGCCGCAGCGGGTCTACGAGGAGATGAACCGGGCCTTCGGGTCCGGCACACGCTACGTCACCACGATCGGCCTTTCCCAGATCCAGGCTGCCCAGCTGCTGCACGTCTACAAGCCGCGGCACTGGATCAACGCCGGCCAGGCCGGCCCGCTCGGCTGGACCCTGCCGGCCGCCCTGGGGGTTGCGACCGCCGTCCCCGACGGCCAGGTCGTCGCGCTCTCGGGCGACTACGACTTCCAGTTCCTGATCGAGGAGCTGGCGGTCGGTGCCCAGTTCAACATCCCCTACATCCACGTGGTCGTGAACAACTCCTACCTCGGCCTGATCCGCCAGGCCCAGCGTGGGTTCGAGATGGACTACTGCGTCGAGCTCGCCTTCGACAACGTCAACAGCCCCGAGCTCGACGGCTACGGCGTCGACCACCTCAAGGTCGCCGAAGGCCTGGGCTGCAAGGCGATCCGGGTGACCGATCCTGCCGATCTCGGCGCCGCCTTCGAGAAGGCCAAGGCCCTGATGGCCGAATACCGCGTTCCGGTGCTGGTCGAGGTCATCCTCGAGCGCGTCACCAACGTCTCGATGGGCGTCGAGATCGACGGCGTCGTCGAGTTCGAGGAGCTGGCCGAGCGTGGTGAGCACGCCCCGACCGCGCTCGTCCCGCTGGACTGATCGCCCCATGGTCCGCGTGCTGGTCGCCTCCGACAAGTTCAAGGGATCGCTCACCGCCGCCGAGGTCGCCGCGGCGGTGAGCGCCGGGATCCGCCGGGGGAGTCCCGGCGTGGTCGTCGACGCGATCCCGGTCGCCGACGGTGGCGACGGCACCCTGGCGGCGGCCGAGTCCGCCGGGTTCGTCCTCATGCCGGTCCGCGTGGCCGGGCCAACGGGAGAGCCGGTCGAGACCGCGTACGCCCGGCGCGACGACGTCGCGGTCGTCGAGCTCGCCGACGCTTCCGGCTTGGCGCGGCTGCCGGGTGTGCCGGATCCGATGCGGGCCTCCAGCCTCGGGGCCGGGCAGGCGATGGCGGCCGCGATCGACGCGGGCTGTCGCCGGATCGTGCTCGGGATCGGCGGCAGCGCCAGCACCGACGGGGGAGCTGGTCTGCTCTGCGGGCTTGGCGCCAGGCTGTTCACCCCCGCCGGGAACCCGGTGGGTTTGGGTGGAGCCGGGCTCGAGGAGGTCGCCCGGATCGAGGTCGACGAGCTGCGGCGGCGCCTCGACGGGGTCTCGGTCACGGTCGCGTGCGACGTCGACAACCCGCTCACCGGTCCCACCGGTGCGGCCGCGGTCTACGGCCCGCAGAAAGGGGCCGATGCGGACCAGGTCCGACGGTTGGACGCCGCGCTCGGCCGCTGGGCATCTCTGGTGGCGTCGTTCACCGGGACCGATCTCCGTGGTCGCCCCGGTGCAGGAGCGGCTGGCGGTGGCGGTTTCGCCGCACTCGCCCTGCTGGGCGCGGAGCTGCGATCGGGCATCGAGCTCGTCCTCGAGCTGGTCGACTTCGCCGCCGGGCTGGACGGCGCTCACCTCGTCGTCACCGGCGAGGGCGCGCTCGACGAGCAGACCCTCAACGGCAAGGCGCCGGCCGGCGTCGCCGCCGCGGCCGCACGCGCCGGTGTCCCGGTCGTGGCGGTCTGTGGGGTCAACCATCTCGACCACGACCGGCTGCGGGCGGCCGGGATCGGCGCTGCGTACGCCTTGACGGACATCGAGCCCGACCGGCAACGCTGCCTGACCGAGGGCGCCGCCCTGCTCGAGCAGATCGCCGAGCGGATCGCCGCCGACCATCTCATCAAGGAGCACGCATGAGACTGCTGAGTGTGGGTTCGCCGGGCCAGGAGCGCCCCGCGGCCCTCGATGATCAGGACGTACTGCGCGATCTGTCGGCCGTCGTGCCGGCGATCGACGGCGACCTGCTCGGTGACCCGGTGCGGCTCAGGTCGATCCAGGACCTGATCGCCTCGGGCAGCCTCCCCGTCGTCGCCGACGGCACCCGGATCGGGCCGCCGGTTGCCCGGCCGGGCAAGGTCGTCGGGATCGGGCTCAACTACGAGGACCACGCGGAGGAGGCCGGCGTCGCCATCCCGGACGAGCCGGTCGTCTTCCTCAAGCCCTCGACGTCCGTCGTGGGGCCCCACGACGCGATCGAGCTGCCCCCGGGATCGACCATGACCGACTACGAGGTCGAGCTGGGGGTGGTGATCGGACGCCGACTGTCCCGGTGCAGAGACCCGCAGCTGGCTCTGGCCGCTGTCGGCGGCTACCTCACGGCCGACGACGTCAGCGAGCGGGCGCGGATCGCGGCCGGGCCGACGTGGGCGAAGGGGAAGAGTGCCGACACCTTCACGCCCATCGGCCCGTGGCTGGTCACGCCCGATGCCGTCGGCGACCCGCAGGCCCTCGGCCTGGAGCTGTGGGTCGACGGCGAGCGGCGACAGCGAGGGACGACGGCCCGGATGGCCTACGGCGTCGGTGAGCTCCTCGCCTTCCTCAGTACGCTGATGACACTCGAGCCCGGCGACCTGGTGCTGACCGGGACACCTGGCGGGGTCGCAGCGTTGCGGCCCGAGCCCCGGCCCTTCCTGCGGGAGGGGCACGTGGTGGAGGCCGAGGTGACCGGCCTCGGGCGCCAGCGGACGCGGGTGGTGGCAGTCGATGAGGCGGAGGTGAGGGTGTGAGTCGAGATCTCGATGTCGTCATCCGGGCGGCACGGATGGTGACCCCCGAGGGCGAGCGAGCCGGAGCTGTCGGAGTTCGCGACGGCGAGATCGTCGCGGTAGCGCCGATCGGAGAGGACCTGACCGCGGCCCGGGTGGTCGAGCTCGCCGACGACGAGGTGCTGATGCCCGGGGTCGTCGACGCCCACGTACACGTCAACGACCCGGGTCGGACGGAGTGGGAGGGCTTCGCCTCGGCAACCCGTGCCGCGGCCGCCGGCGGCGTCACCACGATCGTCGACATGCCGCTCAACAGCATCCCGCCCACCTGCGACCTCCCGGCCCTCGACCTCAAGCGCAAGACCGCGGCGAGCCAGGCGTACGTCGACGTCGGTTTCTGGGGCGGAGCCATCCCGGGCAACGTCGCAGAGCTGCGTACGTTGCACGAGGCCGGGGTCTCCGGCTTCAAGTGCTTCCTGCTGCACTCGGGGGTCGACGAGTTCCCGCCGCTCGACGCCGTGCAGCTCGAGCAGGCGATGCGCGAGATCCGCTCCTTCGACGGGCTGCTGATCGTGCACGCCGAGGACGCCCACGCGATCGAGCATGCCCCCGCGGCGGGTGGTGAGGCGTACGAACGCTTCCTGCACAGTCGGCCGCGGGGCGCGGAGAACCTCGCCATCGCCCAGGTGATCGAGCTGGCCCGGTGGACCGGCTGCCGCGTCCACATCCTGCACGTCTCCAGCTCTGACGTGCTCGCGATGCTGGCCTCCGCCCGCCGCGACGGCGTCCCGATCACGGCGGAGACCTGCCCCCACTACCTGACCTTCGCCGCTGAGGAGATCCCCGACGGCGCGACGCAGTACAAGTGCTGCCCGCCGATCCGAGAGGCGAGCAACCGCGAGCTGCTGTGGAACGGCCTGCGTGAAGGCGTCATCGACATGGTCGTCACCGACCACTCGCCCTCGACGCCGGACCTGAAGGCGCTCGACACCGGCGACTTCGGGGTCGCCTGGGGTGGCATCTCCTCGCTCCAGCTGGGCCTGTCGGCAGTCTGGACCGAGGCAAGGAGCCGCGGCTTCACCCTCGCCGACGTCGCCCGCTGGATGTCCGAGGCTCCCGCACGTCATGCCGGACTAGGGCGCAAGGGCCGGATCGAGGTCGGCCACGACGCCGACTTCTGCGTCCTCGCGCCCGACGATTCCTACGTGGTCGATGCCGCGAAGCTCCATCACAAGAACGCCGTCACCCCCTACCACGGTCGATCGCTCGCAGGTGTTGTCCGCGAGACCTGGCTGCGTGGCGAGAAGATCGACATCGAGGCCGCGCCCCAGGGCCGGCTGCTCAGCAGAGTCACCACAGAAGGAGCCCGACCATGAGCGAACCTCGCTACTACGCCCCGACCGGCGGCCACCCGTCGCAGCGTGAGCTGACCACCGACCGGGCCGTCTTCACCGAGGCGTACGCCGTGCTCCCTCGTGGCACCATGCGCGACATCGTCACCAGCAAGCTCCCGTTCTGGGAGAACACCCGGCTGTGGGTGATCGCCCGCCCGCTCTCGGGCTTCGCCGAGACCTTCTCGCAGTACATCGTCGAGGTCTCGCCCGGCGGCGGCAGCGACAAGCCCGAGCTCGACCCGGGCGCGGAGGGTGTCCTGTTCGTGGTCGAGGGCGCGCTGACGCTCTCGGTCGAGGGCGAGAAGCACGACCTAGCTCCCGGCGGCTACGCCTTCCTCCCGCCCGGCGCCACCTGGACGCTGCACAACACCTCCGACCAGGTCGCCCGATTTCACTGGATCCGCAAGGCCTACCAGCAGGTCGAGGGCATCGACGTACCGGACGCATTCGTCACCAACGAGGTCGACGTGCCCGGTGGCGAGATGCCGGGCACCAACGGCGCCTGGAAGACCCAGCGTTTCGTCGACCCCGATGACGTACGCCACGACATGCACGTCAACATCGTCAGCTTCGAGCCGGGCGGCGCGATCCCGTTCCCGGAGACGCACGTGATGGAGCACGGGCTCTACGTCCTCGAGGGCAAGGCCGTCTACCTGCTCAACAAGGACTGGGTGGAGGTGCAGGAGGGCGACTTCATGTGGCTGCGGGCCTTCTGTCCGCAGGCCTGCTACGCCGGTGGCCCCGACCGGTTCCGCTACCTGCTCTACAAGGACGTCAACCGGCACGCCCAGCTGAGCCGGCAGTTCACCTGATGCCGGTTGCGGTCGTCACTGGTGCCGGCTCCGGGCTGGGGAGAGTGATCGCGCAGGCGCTGGACGGCGCCGGCTTCCAGGTCGCGCTCCTCGGCCGCACCCGGACATCGCTCGAGGAGACCGCGTCGGTGATGGCGCGGTCCCTCGTACTGCCCACGGACGTCGCTTCCGCCGACGAGGTGGAGACGGCGTTCGCCGCCGTCGTCGGGATGTGGGAACGCGTGGATCTGCTGGTCAACAACGCCGGCACCTTCGGTCCGAGCGGCGAGGTCGACGAGGTCCCGCCCGAGGAGTTCGCCGCGACGCTGGCCGTCAACGTCACCGGCTCCTTCCTCTGCGCCCGCGAGGCGTTCGCCCAGATGAAGCGGCAGGAACCCCGGGGCGGGCGGATCATCAACAACGGCTCGATCTCCGCGCACGTCCCGCGACCGGGCAGCGCCGCCTACACCACCTCCAAGCACGCGATCACCGGCCTCACCCGCTCCCTGGCCCTCGACGGCCGTGCCCACGACATCGCCGTCGGCCAGATCGACATCGGCAACGCGGCCACCGAGATGACCGCCGGCATCGCCGTCGGCGCCCGTCAGGCCGACGGCACCGTACGCCCCGAGCCGACCTTCGACCCGCAGCACGTCGCCGACGCAGTCGTCGCCATGGCCCAGCTCCCGCTCGGCGTCAGCGTCCCCGCGATGACGATCCTCGCGACCGGGATGCCGTACGCGGGTCGCGGCTGACTCGGACCAATCCGATTCACCCCGGTGACCGAAGACCGGGTGACAGCGCCTCTGCGCTGATCGCCCACTTCGACACCGAGGAGCCTGATGAGCAGTCCCGACCACGATCGCCGTCGGGTCGCGGTGGTGGGCAGCGGCGTCGCCGGCCTGACCGCGGCCTACGTCGCCTCCGGCCACAGCACCGTCACTCTCTTCGAGGCCGATGACCGGCTGGGCGGCCATGCCGACACCCACCGGGTCGCCGCGCCCGACGGGAGCGAGCTGGCGATCGACACGGGGTTCATCGTGCACAACCGGCGTACGTATCCGACCCTGCTCCGGCTATTCGCGGAGCTCGATGTGCCGACGCAGGTCTCCGAGATGTCGATGTCGGTGCGTTCGGAGAGCGCCGGAGTGGAGTACGCAGGCGCGCGCGGGCTGCGCGGGGTGCTGCCCGACCGTCGTGCGCTCCGCCCGGCGCACCTGCGGATGCTCACCGAGATCCCGCGGTTCCACCGGGCCGCCAGGGCGCTGCTCGCGAGCGACGAGCCCGACGATCGCACCCTCGAGGCGTTCTTGGACGAGCACGGGTTCACCCCGCACTTCCGGCGCCACTTCATGGCACCGCTGGTGGCCGCAGTGTGGTCCTGCGACCCGGCGATGGCGCTGAGCTACCCGGCTCGCTACCTCTTCGAGTTCCTCAGCCACCACGGGATGCTGCAGATCTTCGGCTCGCCGCGCTGGCGCACGGTCACCGGCGGGTCGGCGACGTACGTCGAGCGGGTCGCCGCCGCGATCCGCGACCGCGGCGGCCGGGTGCTGACCTCGACGAAGGTGGTGAACGTGGTCGAGACCGGCAGGGGGATCGAGATCACCGACGGCAACGGGCGCACCGAGCTCTTCGACGCGGCTGTGCTGGCGACCCATCCCGGACAGTCGCTGGCGATGCTCGGCGAGCCCACGGCGGCCCAGCGGGAGATCCTGGGTGGGTTCCCGTACTCCGCCAACCAGGCTCAGCTGCACACCGACACCAGCCTGCTGCCGGCCAGCGAGCGCGTCCGGTCCTCGTGGAACTACCTCGAGCGCCCGGGCAGTGGTCAGGTCACGGTCACCTACGACCTGACGAGGTTGATGCGGCTGCCGGCTCCCGGCGGCGTACGTCACCTGGTCACGCTCGGTGGGGCCGACCTGATCGACCCGGAGAAGGTCATCGCCACCATGGAGTACGAGCACCCGCTCTACACCCCGGAGTCGGTGGCGGCCCAGCAGCGGGCCGACGAGCTGGACTCCGACGCGCTGGTCTTCGCCGGCGCCTGGCGTGGCTGGGGGTTCCACGAGGACGGCGCCCGCTCCGGCGCCCGGGCTGCCCAGCGGCTGGGACTGTCCTGGACCACCCCCGCGGCGCGGCCCGCCGCCGCAACCGGCGGTACGACGCCTGCCGGTCCATAGACGCCCCACTGCATCACCACGAAGGAGTCCGATGAAGACCATCGAAGCCGCCACCGCCCAGAACCTGGTGGGTGAGCGTTGGCCGATGCTGCAGGAAGCACCCAGCGGCCCAGTCACCAGGGGCACCGCGGCTGCCGCCGCGACTGTCTTCCGGGCCGCCACGAAGCGGCTCGGGATCAATGTGAGCGAAGACGGCAGCCCGGCCGACATCGTGCTGCACCGGGCCGAGGAGTTCTACGCCAGGCTCAGCCGGCACGGGCTGATCGGCTTCGGTGAGGCGTACATGACCGGGGCTTGGGACGCCCCGAAGCTGGGGGAGACGCTGACCGTGCTGTGCCGGGACATCGACGGTCTCCTGCCCGGATGGGCGCAGCGGATGCGCGGGGTCTACGAGCGGCGCCGCGGCGCGAAGGACCTGAACACCCCGGAGAACGCGCGCGAGCACATCGGCCACCACTACGACCTGTCGAACGAGTTCTTCGCGCTCTTCCTGGACCCGACGATGAGCTACTCGGCGGGCCTTTTCTCCACCCTGCCCTCGACGGAGGACCTGGCGCTCGCCCAGCACCGCAAGATCGACCGGATCCTCGACGAGGCGGGAGTCGGACCCGGCACCCGTCTGCTCGAGATCGGGACCGGCTGGGGAGAGCTGGCCCTGCGGGCCGCCGCCCGGGGCGCCCAGGTCACCTCGGTGACCCTCTCCGTCGAGCAGGCCGCGCTGGCCCGGCGCCGGATCGGCGCGGCCGGTCTGGACCATCGGGTGGACATCGAGCTGCGCGACTACCGGGCCGTCGCCGGGACGTACGACGCGGTGGTCTCGGTCGAGATGATCGAGGCGGTCGGTGAACGGTTCTGGCCGGTCTACTTCGCGAAGATCGATGAGGTCCTGGCCCCGGGTGGCACAGCGGTGATCCAGGCGATCACCATGCCGCACGACCGGATGATCGCCACCCGGAGCACCGAGACCTGGATCACCAAGTACATCTTCCCCGGCGGGCTGCTTCCTTCGACCGAGGCGATCACCGGCGTCACCGAGGCCCACACCAGGCTTCGGCTGCGAAGCCGGCTCTCGTTCGGCGCCCACTACGCGGAGACCCTGCGGCGGTGGGACCTCGCGCTGCTCGATCGCGCCGACGAGGTCCGGGCGCTCGGCTTCGACGAGACGTTCCGGCGGATGTGGCACTTCTACCTGGAGTACTCCCGGGCCGGGTTCGCCGCCGACTACATCGATGTCCAACAGCTCACGTTCACCCGCGACGAGGTGGTTGCTCGCAGACGGCGCCCGGCTTAGACGGTCGGGACGGTGCCGCCGTCGATCACGTACTCGGCGCCGACGATCGCCGAGGCGCGGTCCGAGACGAGGAATCCGACCAGGTCCGCGATCTCCTGGGTGTTCGCGAACCGTCCCAGGGGCACTCCTCCGAGGGAGTCGTAGATCGTCTGCTTGGCTGCTTCACGGGTGAGTCCGTTGCCCTCGGCGATCCGGTCCACGAACCGTTCGTAGGCTTCGGTCTCGATCCCGCCGGGGCTGATCGCGTTGACCCGTACGCCGCGCGGCGCGAGCTCGTTGGCAAGCCCCTTGCTGTACGTGCGCAGCGCGGCCTTCGCTGCTGCATAGGCCAAGGACGCGTCGTACAGGGGCAGCTCACGCTGGATCGAGGTGAAGTGCAGCACCACGCCCGACCCAGCGCCGATCATCGCCGGAAGAAGAGCTCGATCCAGCCTCACCGCCCCGAGGAAGTTGAGGTTCAGCTCGGTGAGCCACTGGTCGTCGGTGATGACCGCGAATCCACCGGACGGTGTCGACGCCCCGCCGACGACGTGCACCAGGATGTCGAGTGCGCCGGACTCTGCGATACGAGCGGCCACGGCGTCCGTCCCTTCTGCCGTCAGGATGTCGGCTTCGATGAACCGGTCTGGGTGCTCGTACCCGTCGGGCATGGTGCGCGCCGTCACGTACACGTCGGCACCCATCTCTCGCAGTCTCTCCGCGACGGCCTTGCCCGAGCCCTTCGAGCCGCCCGTGACCAACGCCCGGCGACCATCGAGACGATCGCGATCTGAGATGGACATTTTCTCTCCTTTGAAGATCGAGGTGGTGCGGAGTCGGTCAGGCTGGGTGGTTGGCGATGACGAGTTCGGCGACGAGGCCGTCGCGCAGCGTGAACCGGTAGTCGAGCTCGGCGACGCCACCCGGGAAGGTGCCCTCGAGCCGCACGGTGACCACCCAGTGGGCGTCGTCGACGCGGTGAGCGCCGATCTGCTCGGTCGTGTACTCGAACTCGGTGCCGGCGTTCCGCAGGAACGCATGGGCTTCCTCTCGGCCGCGGAAGGTCTCGTCCTGGTCGACGACCACCGCATCCTCGGCGAGGAACGACGAGGCGGTGTCGGCGTCGCGGGCGACGTGGGCGGCGAGGAACTCGCGCACGGCGGTCGGGAGCAGGTCGGACGGAAGATCGGTGTGCTGTGTCATGAGCCCACCATCTGGCCTCTCGGCGAGGGAGGGTCAAGCAGTGGACTCTCCCCCAGGGGGAGCGTTCACAATGAGGGGGTGCTGACCATCGGGGAGTTCTCGCGGTTGACCCACCTGAGTGTGCGGACCCTGCGTCGCTATCACGAGGCGGCCTTATTGGATCCCGCCGTGGTGGACGAGACCACCGGTTACCGCTACTACAGCGTCGACCAGATCCCGACCGCGCAGGTCATCCACCGGCTTCGCGAGCTCGACGTCCCCCTGGGCGATGTGCAGCGGATCCTGCGGACCCCCGACCCGGGTGTCCGGGCGGCCCTGATCGCGGACCACCTGCAACGCCTCGAGGACGAGCTCGACCGCACGCGGGCCGCGGTCGTGTCGCTGCGCCGCCTGCTCCGGCCCGATCCCGCGCCGATCGACGTCGAGCTGCGTGCGGAGCCCGCTCGGACGGTCGCGGCGGTGGAGGCCGTCGTCGGGCATCGCGACGTCGAGACCTGGTACGCAGGCGCGATGGCCGAGCTGGAGGCGGCCGTCGGCACCGCCGTGACCGGACCGCCCGGCGGCAGCTACGACAACGCCCTCTTCGAGCAGGAGCGCGGTCATGCGCTCGTCTACCTGCCGACCGATGCGCCACCTCGCACCGGGCGGGTGCACCCCGCGACCCTTCCTGCCGCGGAGCTGGCCGTCACCACCCACGTCGGCGAGCACGACGGCATCGAGGTGACGTACGGCGAGCTCGGGACCTGGGTGGTGGAGAACGCGATGTCGGTGGCCGGGCCGGTGCGGGAGGTCTACGTCGTCGGTCCTCGTGACACCAGCGATCCCGCTGCGTGGCGCACCGAGATCGGCTGGCCCGTCTTTCGCGTCACCTGAGCCGGCTGATCAGCCGCCGTGCCGTTCGATACTGTGCTGTTCGATGATGTGCGCGATCTCGGTGAAGCCCCGGCTGCGGGCGTGCTCGAGCGGGGTGACGCCGTCGCGGTCGGCGATGCCCGGGTCGGCGCCGTTCTCGAGCAGGCTGCGGACGACCCGCTGCCAGCGGTCGGAGCCCTCGCCGAGGATCACGGCCTCGAGGAGGGCGGTCCAGCCGAGGTCGTTGACGTGGTCGATGTCGATCTCGGTGCGGGCGACCCGCTCCACGTAGTCCGCGTGGCCGCGCTCGCTGGCGGGGATGATCGAGAGGCCGCCGTAGCGGTTGCGTACGGTCAGGTCCGGATCGACGGAGAGCAGCAGCTCGGCCATCGGGACGCTCCCGGTGACGCCGGTGACCAGCCAGGGGGTGTCGTGCTGGCCGTCGAGGGCGTCCGGGTCGGCACCCAGGTGCACGAGCAGACGGGCCGTCTCGAGGTGGTCGTCGGTGACCGCGAGCAGCAGCGGCGTACGCCGGTTGCCGTCCCTGGCCTCCAGTTCGGCGCCGCCACGGAGGGCCGCCGCGGCCGAGTCCGCGTCGCCCGAAGCCGCCGCCCGCAGAAGCCGCTGGTCACCGTCGGCGACCTCGGCCGAAGCCGTACGCAGCGTCGACACGATCGCGTCGAAACCGCGCTCCTCGGCGTGCTCCAGGGCGGTCTTCCCGTCCCGGCCCGCCTCGATCGAGATGTCCACGCCGGCCGCGACGAGCACCCGTACGGTGTCGGCCGCGTCCGGGCCGTCGTCACCCAGGACGACCGCCTCGTGCAGGGCGGTCCAGCCCAGGTTGTTGACGTGGTCGAGGTCGATCCCGGCCTGCACCAGACGCCCGACGATGTCGGCGTGGCCTCGCTCGGCGGCGCGGATCAGCGCGGTCCCGTTGTAGGAGTCCTTGGCGTTGATCTCGGCGCCGTTGCGGAGGGTCAGGTCGAGCAGGTCCACGTAGCCCTCGCTCGCGGCGATGAGGTAGGCGCTCTGCTGGGTCTCGTCTTCGTAGTTGACGTCGGCCCCGGCCTGGACCAGCTGACGGGCACGGGCCACGTCGTTGTCCCAGGCGGCCTTGATCAGCTGCTCGTTCATGCGCTGTCGCTCCTCGGGGTCGGGGGTGTTCTTCGCCTCCTTCGTCGGGGCGGACGCCGAGCTCGACGCGGAGCTCGATGGAGACGGTTCGGCGGTCTCCGAGGGCGCCGCGGCGCAGCCTGCCAGAAGCACGGCCATCGCCGCGGCGGAGGTCGACCACCGCAGGTGTCGCCGAGCAGATGTGGGCAGCGTCATCGCGGCATCCTGGCGGTGACGATCTCGTACGGCCCCTGCGCGGTCTGCTCGTCGAAGTGACTGTCGACCAGCAGCAGGCGGCCGTCGAGCAGCTTGCCGGTCGTGAAGACCCGGTCGGGGTCGGTGGCGCGCGAGGAGACCAGCTCCGCGGAGGTCGCCGACGGGTTCAGCTCGAGGTGTACGAGCTGCTTGTCGAAGTTGCGGATCACGGCGAGGTCGCGGCCCTTCGCGATCAGGCCGTCGGCGTTGCGCAGGTTCGCGCCGTCGGTGTCGATCTCGCTGACCTCGCCGGTGGCGACGGAGAAGCGCCACAGCTGCCCGGTGGTGCCCTGGGCGACGACGAAGGCGGAGCGGTCCTGGCTCAGCACGATGCCGCCGAGGTTGAAGCCCTCGACCGGGGTGATCAGCGAGCTGCCGTCGGCCCACTCGGTGGCCTGCCAGCCGTCGGCACCCTCGGCGACGCGGATGATCGTCGGGTCGTTGGAGTTGGTGAAGTACGCAGCCCCGTCCGGCCCGATCGCGACGTCGTTGAGGAACGCGTTGTTGTCGGGGACGCGGAGAGCGGCGAGCAGTTTGCCCTCGGGGCTGTAGACCCACAGGTCGGGGCGGTCGTTGCCGGTGCCGTTCGGGCCGCCGGCGATGTAGACGCGGCCCTCGTCGTCGACGGTGATGCCGCGAGCGGTGTAGCGGCCGTCCGTGCCGTCACCCGCCAGCCACTCCTCTGCCTGGGCACGGTCGGCCGAGCCGCGCTGGATCTCGCCGCCGGTGACCTCGCTGACGTAGAACCTCCCGGACTCCTGGTCCACGCCGATGCCCTCGAACTTCGAGCCACCCTGGGCGGACGGGTCGCCCTCGAGCAGGTAGCTCGCGGGGCGGCCGTTGCCCTCGGCGGCGTTGGCCGCGGTGCCCGTGCCGAGGGCGGTGAAGGACAGGGTGGCCGAGGCGGCGATGCCGGCCAGGCCGGCGAGGGCGGCGATTCGGGACGTACGCATGGTGGTGCTCCTCCGGTGTTCGGTGTTGTTGGTCGAGCTGATGCATCAACCATCGCCGTCGGGGAGGGGTCAAGACATCGGGTGACCGGCGACGTCTGGATAGCCGTTCGGCGACACCCCGGATAGCCGATCGGATGATGCCGGAGCCGCGCGACCGGCCTAGCCTGGAACGACCATGTCGACCGATACCGCGCCAACCTCGGGGCTCAGCCCGCGCACCGGTGGGATCCTGGCCGGCCAGACGCTGCTCGACCGCTGGCTCCACATCTCGCTGGTGGTGCTCGTCATCGCCTCGGTCGCGCGCTATCTGCAGGGACACGGCCTAGGCGACCAGGCCGAAGTGGTCCTGCCCGGCGCGGCCGTCCTCCTGATCGCGTACGCCGCCGGCCGCCGCCTCGCCGGCACGGCCGCGGTCGTCTGGCTGGCCGCAGTGGTCGCCTGCTGGACCGTGCTGGCGCTGATCGCGCCGTCGTTCTCGTGGGCGGCGGTGCCGCTCGTCTTCCTGGCGCTGCGGGTGCTGCCGTTCCGCTGGGCCGTGGCTGTCACGGTGTTCCTCGTCGCGGTCGTCGCGGTCGCGTGGAGCCGGATGACCGGCCTGGCCGACCCGACCGTGCTGCTCGGCCCGGTCTGCGTCGCGGTGCTCGCGGTGACCACCTACCGCGCTCTCGAGCGCGACGCGGTCACCCGGCGCGCGCTCCTCGCAGACCTGGAGGCGGCCCAGGACGAGGTCGCCGACGCCGAGCGCCGAGCCGGTGTCGTGGCCGAGCGCGCGCGGCTGAGCCGGGAGATCCACGACAGCGTCGCCCAGGGTCTGACCAGCATCAACCTGCTGCTCCAGGCGGCCGACCAGGAGTGGGAGTCGCGCCCGGCCGACGCCCGCGCACACGTCGACCAGGCAGCGACGATGGCCCGATCCTCGCTCGACGAGGCGCGCCGGGTCGTACGCGACCTCGCCCCCACCGAGCTGACAGGCGGATCGGCGCTGGCCACCGCCGTACGCCAGGTCGCCGACGACGTCGCCGCCACCACCGGGCTCAGCGTCCCGGTCCACGTCCACGGCGACCCGCACGAAGTCGGCGGGCGGGTGGCGACCGCCGTCGTACGCACCCTGCGGGGCGCCCTCGCCAACGTCGCCGAGCACGCCGGCGCGACCACGGCGGTCGTCTCCCTCACCTTCCACGAGGGCGGGGTCGCCCTGGACGTACGCGACGACGGAGCCGGGTTCGAACCGGCCCACCTGAAGGAACCCGACGGGCTGCGCGGTCACGGCCTGGCCGGAATGCGGGCTCGCGCCCGCCTGCTGGGTGGAGACTTGGCCATCGAGAGCGCCCCGGGCGAGGGCACGGTGGTCGCAGCCTCGTTCGCGGCCGGTCAGACACCATCTCAGGGGGAGGAACGTCGTGGCTGAGCAACGCATCCGGGTGGTGCTGGTGGACGACCATCCGGTGGTCCGGGCAGGCGTACGCGCCCTGGTGGACGCCCAGGACGACCTGGACGTGGTCGGCGAGGCGGCCGACTCCGCCCAGGCCGTTGCGGTCGTCGGCGAGACCCGGCCCGACGTGGTGCTGATGGACCTCAGCCTCGGCGACGGACCGGGCGGCGCGGAGACCACCCGGCTGGTCCGCGAGCTGCCGTCGCCGCCGCACGTACTCGTCCTGACGACCTACGACACCGAGGCCGACGTCCTCGAGGCAGTCGACGCCGGCGCGGCGGGCTACCTGCTGAAGGACGCGCCGCCCGACGAGCTGTTCCGCGCCATCCGCGGCACCGCACGAGGAGAGACCGTGCTGGCCCCATCGGTCGCGACCCGGCTGCTGCAGCGGGCCGCCTCGCCGACTCCGAAGGTGAGCCCGCGCGAGATCGAGATCCTGCGGCTGCTCGCCCGGGGCCTGGGCAACAAGGAGATGGCCCGCGAGCTCCTGGTCAGCGAGGCGACGGTCAAGTCACACCTCTCCCACATCTACACCAAGCTCGGCGTCGACACCCGAGCCGGTGCCGTCGCCACCGCGATCGAGCGTCGCATCCTGCGACCCTGACGCCGGCGACGGCACCCAGCGTCTCAGCAGGTCGCCAGCAGCATCGGCTCGAGCAGGAGACCGAGGTCGTAGATCGGGTCGGTGCTGTCCCAGTTGCGGCCGGTCCAGCCGAGCGTGATCTGGCGGGTGCCGTCCGGTGAGCCCCAGCTGATCGACTGCGCACCCATGTGGGCGCCGTCATGGCCGTAGAGATACTCGCCGGGGTTGCACGGGTCGGCGACCCGGTAGATCCCGAACCCGTAGTCCGGGTCGGCGCTGCCCGCGATCGGCGGCAGCATCTTCTCGACCGAGGCCGGGCTGACCAGCTTCCCGGTGAGGAGCGACTCGTTGAGGTCGGCAAGGTCCTCGGTGGTGCTCGTCGCGGCCCCGGCGGCATGGAAGATGCTCGGATGCAGGTCGGTCATCGGCCGCCAGCTGCCCTCGTAGTGGCCGGCGTCCTCGAGGAAGGGGCCGCGGTTGCGGGCATCGGTCGGGTAGGCGCTCTGCCGCATGCCTGCGGGTTCGAGCACCCGGTCGCGTACGAGATCCTCGATCCGCTCCCCGGTCTCCTTCTCGAGCATGACCCCGAGCGCGACATAGCCGTAGTTGGAGTAGGAGAAGTCGGTGCCGGGCTCGAAGAGCCAGCCCGCGCCGCGCATGAAGGCGAGGTGCTCGGCCTCGGAGTAGTACTGCCCGAGCGCGTCGATCAGCTGGTCCCACGAGCTCGGGTCCTCGACGCGGTCGAAGAGGATCTCCTCGGGCCCGCGTGGGGCGCCGGAGGTGTGGTTGAGCAGGTGCTTGATCGTGACGCCGTCGGGGAAGGTGCCCGGGAGCAGGTCGTTGGCGGGCGTGTCCAGGGTCCAGCCGCCGCGCTCGACCTCCTGCATCACCAGGGTCGCGATCAGCGTCTTGGTGTTGCTGGCGACGTGGAACCGGTCGCCGGGCCTGACCGGCTTCTTCTTCCCCAGCTCGCGTACGCCACCCGCCCCCGACCACTTCATGCCGGGTGTCTCGACCCGCGCGGTCACGCCCACGGCACCATCGGCGATGAAGGCGTCGACGGCACGGTCGAGGTCGGCGGCGGTGGGAGTCGCCGACCGGGCCCGGAGACCCTTCCGCTCGGCGGCGGCCTGCTCGGCGATCGCGGTCGCCTCCCGGGTCAGTGCTGTCGGGTCCGGTGCCATCGCCGCGGGTCCGGGATCAGGCTGGGCGTACGCGGCCGGCACGGCCGTCAGAGGGAGGAGCACCGCGGTGATCGCTGCGGTGCCCGTGCGGACGAGGGTCCGAGACATGGCTGCTCCTGTCGTCGTTGACGTTTCGCAGCAATCGTTCCGGTCCCGGACGTACGCCCGCATCAGCCTCGAGTCGGAGATCGAGGCAGTCCTTGGTCAGTCTCGAAGCTGACGCCGCAGGGCACGAGCGGCCTTTCCCTTGCGGGAGAAGAGGTCGCGGCGCTCGGCCGGGGTCATCGGGCCGAGCTTCTCGAGGACCGAGGAGGGGAAGCCGGCGACCTCGGGGGCCTCGCCGATCGGCACCGTGGTGTGGACGACCGGCGCGCCGGGGACGTCACCGACGCCCTCGTCGTAGAGGTGGACCAGCGAGATCGCCTGGTGTCCGTCGACGGAGGCGGAGTAGCGGTCGAGGGTCGCCGGCGCCGAGGTGTAGCAGCTCGCGGAGGCGACCGAGACCGGGATGCCGGCGAAGGTGGTGAAGGTCGAGTAGTGCAGGTGACCTGCGAGGACAGCGCGTACGTCGGTCCCCGCCAGCACCTGAGCGAGCCGGTCCTGACCGTCGAGCTCGATGATCACGCTCGCCTCGTTGAGGGGCAGCGGGACCGGCGGGTGATGCATCGTGAGCAGGGTGCCGTGCGGCGCGGGCTCGGTGAGCACCTCGGCCAGCCATTCCAGCTGCGGCTCGGTGATGTCGCCGTGGTGCCAGCCGGGCACGGTGGTGTCCAGGGCGATGATCCGCAGCCCGTCGATGTCGTAGACCCGGTCCTGCGGTGCGTCGGAGGCCTCGCCGAAGAGCACCTCGGAGTAGACCTCCCGCTCGTCGTGGTTGCCCATCACCCAGATGATCTCGGCACCGAGGTCCGCGGCGACCGGCTCGACCTGCTTCCGGAGGCGTACGTAGGCGTCGCGCTCACCCAGGTCGGCGAGGTCACCGGTGAAGACGATCGCCTGCGGCGGGATCGTCATCCCCCGCAGCCGATCCAGCGCCCGCTCGAACCCGGGCGTCGGGTCGACCTTGCCGAAGATCCGCCGGTCCCCGGCGTAGAGGTGGGGGTCGGAGAGGTGGGCGATCGTATGACGTGGAGAGGGGTACTGGCCGAACTGCACGGTTCCCACACTAGGTTCAACCGCCGTCTCGCTGCACCCCGCCGCCCGGCAGCTCGTTGAACCTATGGAGCAGCGACACGAGCCGATCCAGGTCGTCCTCGGACCAGCCCTCGACACGCTGCTCCAGCTCGTCCTGACGCAGCGCGAGCGCTCGTTCGACCTGCGTGCGACCCGTGTCGGTCAGGGACACGAGCACCGAGCGCCCGTCCTCCGGCGCGCGATCGCTCCGCACCAGACCGAGGGACGTCATGCGTCCGAAGAGGGCGCTCGCGGAGCTGCGATCCATCGCCACGGCCTCGGCCACGGCGCTCGGTCTGGCCGGGCCGTACGCATAGAGCCAGCGAGCGAGGTGGAAGGCGGCCGGACGCAGCTCCTCGTGGAACGCCGCGGCGGACCGTTCGGTGAGCGCACGCGAGGCACTGAGCAGAGCGTTGAGCTCGAAGCCGAGCCGTGTGGTCGCTGGGGTCATGCAGCTCTCCAAGTAATGGGCATTTGCACACCATTAGATATAGTGGGCATATCCACACTATATCGGCCGCTGGGTCGAAGAGAGGCAGTGCCGCATGAACGACGAGGCTCCGACGATCGTCCTCACCGGGGCGACGGGTGGCCTCGGTGCCCTCGCCGCGACCTCGCTGGCCGCGACGGGAGCGCACCTGGTCATCACGGCGCGGAGCGCGCAGCGCGCCGAGGCCACGATCTCGTCCGTACGCGAGGTAGCTCCTACCGCGGATCCGGAGGTGTTCGTGGTCGACCTCTCCCGGCCGGGCGAGGTGCGCAAGGTGGGCGAGGACATCCGGTCTCGGCACGGGCGGATCGACGTACTCATCAACAACGCGGGGATACATGCCTTCGAGTCGCGGGTCACGGCGGACGGGCTCCCCGAGATGATCGCGGTCAACTACCTCGCGCCCTTCGTGCTGACCCGTGAGCTGCTGCCGTCGCTGCAGCGTTCTCCCGCGGGCCGGGTGGTCAACGTCGCGTCCGAGGCGTCACGTCGACACGGCGACCTCCGTATCCCGCAGGTCCTGAGCGACACGACCCCGTTCACGGCCCGCGGGTCGTCGGAGCGCTACGGACAGAGCAAGCTCCTCGACATCATGTTCACGCTCGCGCTCGCTCGGAGGCTCGACGGTTCCATGGTCACCGCCAACTGTGTGGACCCGGGGTTCAACGTGACGGGCCTGGGTCGCGACCTCCGATTCGCAGCCGGGCTCGAGCGGGTCCTCCGAGCGTTGCGCATCGGTGACCCTGCTCGCGGCGCGGGCCTGATCGTCGACCTCGCCGCCGAGGCGCGCTACGCCGGGCGAAGCGGCCTGTACGTGACCGAGAAGCACAGGCGCGAGCTCGTTCCCGCGGATCCGGCCACCGACGCCTCCGCCCAGGACGAGCTCTGGCGAGCCACCGAGCTCCTGCTCGACCGCCTCTGACTTGGAGGTTGGTGGGGAACTCCCAAGCTCCACTTGGAAGTTCTCATAAACTTCCAACTCAAACCACGCCTGAGTGGTAAGTTGACCGGTCATGGATCCGGAGAGGTACGACGCTCCGCAGTTCGGCAGGGCGACGCGGGAGCCGGGGAACAAGTGGGCCTACTGGTACTACAAACCCGCCCACATCCCGCGTGACCTGCCATTACAGCCACTGACCGTGAAGGCGCTCTCGGATGCCGACGCCGCGCTGGGGCGCCTCCAGGGAGTGAGCGCGCTGATCCAGGACCCCGAGCTGTTGATCGGGCCCTACCTGACCCAGGAGGCGGTCGCCTCCTCCCGGATCGAGGGCACCCAGACCTCCCTCGAGGAGGTCCTCCAGGACGAGGTCAGCGGTCAGGCGACCAGGAGTGAGGACGTCGCCGAGGTCAAGGCCTACCTGGCCGCGACCCGCCAGGGCTTCGAGCTCATCAGAAGCTGGCCGCTCAGTCAGCGGCTCGTCCTCGAGCTCCACAAGACCCTGCTCACCGGGGTTCGGGGTCACGAGCGCCACCCCGGCGAGTTCCGGCGGAGCCCGGTCTGGGTCGGGTCGCCGACCGACAACCCCACCACCGCTGCGTACGTCCCACCCCTCCCGCCCGACCTGCCCGAGCTGATCGCCGACTGGGAGGCGTACGTCAACGTCCCCGACCTCAGTCCGACGCTGGTGCGGTGCGCGCTGATGCACTACCAGTTCGAGACGATCCACCCGTTCCTCGACGGCAACGGGCGCATCGGGCGGCTGCTGATCAACCTGATGCTGATGGAGGAGGGGCGGATGACCACGCCGCTGCTCTATCTCTCGGGCTACATCGAGGCCAACCGTCAGACCTACTACCAGCGGCTGCAGAGCGTCCGGGAGCGCGGTGAGATGCAGGAGTGGCTGCAGTTCTTCCTCACCGCGGTGCGACGCTCGGCCGAGGACGCCACGACCAGGTCCGAGCGACTGGTCGCGCTCCGGGAGAGCTATCTCGACGAGGCCGCCACCTCGCGCGCCAACCTGTCCGGGCTGGTCACGCTGCTGTTCGCCAACCCCTACCTGACCGTCAAGCGCGTCCAGGACGCGACCGGTCTGACCAACCAGGGTGCCCGCAACCTGATCCAGGACGCCGAGCGGCGTGGGTGGATCGAGTCCGCCGGCCGGTCGGGCCGCGGCGGCCGGCACTACTGGATCGCCAGAGCGGTGATGGACGTGATCGAGGAGCCACTGGCGTACGACTGAACACGCCTGATCACGACGGAAAACGTGCAGGTGGCCCCGGCTGTGCACGTGTGCACGCCCAGGGCCACCTGTGTGACGTAGCCGAGCAGTCGGTAGGGGGTTGATCACTCGGCCATGGTCATGTTTCTCAGAAGGTGCCGAGCGCCAGCGGGTTCGGGACCTGGTCGACGGGGAGGCCGTCGAGAGCCGGGTTCTCCATCGGGAGCAGGAACGAGACCTGCTCCATCTCGCTGTCGGACAGCTCGGACGGCAGCGCGCCGCCCATGATCTTGTCCATCACGATGCCCGGCGCACCGACGTACGCGCCGGAGACGACCAGGGCGGCACCGTTGCCGACCTGGTGCGAGCCACCGTCCCAGTTCACCCAGGCCTTCTTCTGCGCCGGGCTCAGGTCGCCGCCGGTGGCACCCATCAGGATGAGGCCCGGGGCGCCGACCCAGGCGCCGCTGACCATGCGAGCGGCGCCGCCGGTGGCCTGGCCGGCGCCACAGATGAAGCTGGCCCAGGCCTTCTGGCTCGAGGGCGAGAGGTCCGAGGCGCCGGAGGAGTTCTCCGCGATGCACTCGGCCTCGGTGCGGTTGTGGTGGGTGCCGTCGGCTGCGGTGGCGGTACCCGTGGTCAGTGCGACTGCGACACCCGAGAAGGCGGCGACGGCCGCGACGCGGCGGAGCAGCCCTGTCTTCTTGTTCATTTCGTACCTTTCATCGATCAATTCGAATTGAAACATCACGCACGGACGCGACCCCCGGATCGATAACAGATGCATCGATACGTTCGCATCCGGGAAGTGATGCTAGGAGAATCAACGACCATCGCAGTAAGTCGACACGGCTGTTTTCATGTCAACTAATGACAAATGAAATGTAATGACGTAATTTTCGCCAATCTGCAACGTTCTTGTTTGAACGCGCGTAAATGCGCAGATGGCCCGGTCGTGCGCGAAGGCACGGCCGGGGCCATCTGGGGACGGCGCCGATCGGATCGTGGTGGGAGCTACGGTCGGTCGGCGGTCGTCATGTCGACGCTCAGAAGGACCCGAAGGGAGCCATCGGGTTCGGGATCTGGTCGGTGGAGATACCGTCGAGCGCCGGGCTGTCCTGCGGGATGAGGAACGTGACCTGCTCGAGCTCGGCCGGCGACAGGTCGCTCGGGGTCGCCCCGCCCGCGATCTGGTCGAGGATGATGCCGGGGGCACCGACGTAGGCGCCCGCGACCATCATGGCGGCACCCTCACCGATCTTGTGGCCACCCTCGTCCCAGTTCTCCCAGGCAGCCAGCTGCTCCGGGGTGATGGGGGAGCCGGTGGCGCCGGCGAGGATCAGGCCCGGGGCGCCGACCCAGGCGCCGCTGACCATCTGGGAAGCACCGCCGGCGACGTAGGAGCCGCCGAGGATGAAGTCCTCCCACGCCTTCTGCGAGGAGGGCGAGAGGTCGGAGGAGGAGACGCTGGCGGTGGTCGGCGCCGGAGCGGCGACGGCGGTGCCGGTGGTCAGTGCGACGGCGACACCCGAGAAGGCGGCGATGGCCGCGGCGCGGCGGAGCAGCCCTGTCTTCTTGCTCATTTCATACCTTTCATCGTCAATTCGAATCGATCGCAGCGCGGCCGCCGAGCTGATAACACTCGCTTCGACACGTCCGCGTGCGGTTCATGACGCTAGGGATGCTCACCGTGCGATGTTCCGTCCGACACGGCTTCGTAATTACCAAGTGGACGTAAACGTTCCATACCGACGAGTAATACCATGCCCGGTCGGGTTAATGGGTTCCTGGAATTCGGCGAGCGCGCTAGATTGCCGCGTCCTCTTCTCGGGACCCCCACCTAGAAGGCATCGATGAGCTCGGCAACGTACGCACCTTTGATCGCTGATTCCCGTCGGCCGAAGAAGGGCGGGAGGGTCCTCCTGTCGGTGCTCCTCGGTCTGCTTGGTGCACCACTCCTTCTCGTCGGAGCGGGACTGGCCATCGCAGCCGGACCCGACGACGTCGTGATGGGCAAGGAGACCCCGATCCAGCAGGGCGCGGCGTACTCCACGCCGGAGGCGTTCGCCTTCGACCGTCTTCCGGTCACCGTCCGCGTGGAGGCGATGGGGGAGGCGTACGTCGGTGTCGGCAACCCGGTCGACGTGCTCGACGTCGTCAAAGGCACCAAGGCCGTCGAGATCGCCAAGACCCCGCTGACCAGGGTCAGCGGTGCCGCCGGCTCGGGCGAGAAGGTGCCGGATGCCTCCGAGGCGCCGTGGTGGGACGAGACGGTCTCGGGCTCCGGGACCCAGGAGCTGAACGTGACGCTCACCGGGGAGCCGGTCTCGTTCCTGGCCGCGAGCCGGGACGGTGCGCCGATCAAGCTCGCCTTCGGCTATCGGCTCGATGGGATCTTCCTGGTCGCGCTGGGCGTTGCGGGCTTCGGCGCCCTGCTGCTGCTCGGCGCTGTCGTCGTGCTGCTGACCAGGAAGCGTGAGCGCCAGGATCAGTGGCAGCCGCCCCGGCCACCGGCTGCGTACGTCCAGCCGCCCCACCCCGTCCAGCCGAGCTACCCGACCCAGCCGGCCCGTCCGGTCCTGACGGGCCCGGGCCCGGCGATGCCGCGCCCGCCGGCCGGCGGGCTCTACCGCCGCCTGGGCATGGCGGCCGGGATCGGCGTCGTGGCGTTCTCGCTCACCGGGTGCTCGATGCCCGCGTCCGTCGAGCTCGACGAGGCCAGCAAGGTCTCGCTGCGGAGCGACGACGTCGGTGTTGTGATGCGGGACTGGAACGCGCGCAGCAACGAGGCCATCAGGGCGAACGGGCGCGGGAAGTGGAAGGTCGAGGCGTGGGACCAGGCCGCCACTGGTCCCGTGCTCGCCATGTTCCAGGCCGCGACGGTCGCGGCCAAAGCCACGGGCTACAAGCAGCGCCCGCGCACCTTGAACCTGGACCCGGGCCGGGTCTGGTCGGTGCAGCGGAGCGAGTATCCGATGTGGGCCATCGTGGAGATCGACGGCGGCGGCCGGAAGCCCGCGCTGGCGGTCTACGAGCAGCAGGACGCCCTCTCGCCCTGGAAGCACCGTGGCGAGGTCAAGGTCAAGGCGAGCCACATCCCCACCGAGGTCGAGGGTGCCGCGCCGGTCTCCGCGGCGGATGCGAAGCGGGTCCAGGACGTCGCCGACAAGATCGACGCGTACCTCGGCAAGCCCAAGACCGTCGATGGTCTCGCCGGCCTCAAGAAGCTCCGGGCACCGCGGCGCGAGATGGACGCGTACGTCGCGGAGATGGGTGTGGACACGGTCAAGACGACCGTGGAGCCATTCGATGAGACCGGACCCCGGATGGTGCAGACGCGCGAGGGCGTGTTCGCGATGCTGGAGTTCACCGTCGACAGCATCGTCGGTGGCCAGGGCACCGAGTGGGAGTGGAACCCGCCCTTCGACGAGTTCCGCAGCCAGGCCGGCAAGAACCTGTCGATCCGAACAGCGGTGATGGTCGCGGTGCTGGTGCCGAAGGACGGCGACCCTTCGGTCCTCGGGGTCGAGTACGGCGAGATCCTGGGTGCGAAGGTGAAGATCTGACCCTCAGGGTTCATCCGCTGATCGCGCGATGATCGCGTGAGCGGCGGATGGGCTTTCCTCGCGAGGTCTAGCGTCGAAGCATGGATCATGCTGCGGCCGTGAGCCTGGCCATCGGCGCATGCGTCCTGTTCTCGCTCTCCGCCGCCGTCCAGCAGCGCGCCAGTGCGCTCGCGCCCGGCCGCAGCGGCGGGATGGCCGGCGTCGAGCAGCTGATGCTGGCGCTGGTGCGCAACCCGCTGTGGGTCACCGGCGCGATGATCAACGCGATCGGCTTCGGGGTGCAGGCGGTCGCGCTCCACCTGGGGTCGGTCTCCGTCGTGCAGTCGGTGATGCCCACGCAGCTGCTCTTCGCGCTCGTCTTCGCCTCGATCGCCGCCCGCCACTGGCCGACGGTCGCCGACTGGGCCAGCGGGGCCGCGATCTGTGGCGGCGTGATCCTGCTGGTCACCGACGACCATCGCGGCGGCACCTATGCTGACGTCGGCCGCGTCGCGCTCTTCGCCGGGTGTGTGGCGGTCGTGATCTGCGTACTCCTGCTGGTGGCCCACCGGTTCCCGCCGCCGGTCGCGGCGGCGACCACGGCGGTCGCCGCCGGCTGCTCGTTCGCGACCACCTCGGTGCTGCTGAAGATCACCGCCGACCGGGCCGCCGCCGACGGATTCCTCGGGCTGCTCACGCTGCCGGCGTTCTACGGGTTGCTGTGCACCTGCGGCCTCGGGATCGTGCTCACCCAGGCGGCCCTCGCCGCCGGACCGCTGCCCTGGGCGATGGCGGCGATGACGATCACCAACCCCACCGTCTCGTACGTCGCCGCGGTGGTCGCCTTCGGCGCGTCCGCCCCCACGCTGTGGGTCGCGGTGAGCGCCGGCGCGCTGCTGGTCACCGGGATCGTCGGGCTCGCTCGGTCACGGTCGGCGGTGAGGTGGACGCCGGCGCGGCACGAGCGGACCGAGATCCGGGTCTCCTAGCGGTCCTGCATCGATCGCGGCCACGAGCGCCGCCTGGTCGACCTGGGCTTGAGGTGCTCGGGCAACGCGCTGATGTACGGCGCGGCATGCCGGCATTCACCACAGGTGACGTCTCGATAGTCGTAGGAGGTCAGCGGATCTTCTCCGTACGCGCGACACACCGGGCCGAAGGAGTCGGCGAAGTGCGTGCGCTGTTTCGTCGTCAGCTCGCTCATGTGCGCCTCACGTGTCATTGGCTTGGAATGGTCACAGCAGGGTAACGGCGTCCCAACAGAAAGTGCGCTCCGACACCCTGATGACTTCGCTCCGTTCATGCGTAGCGGCGGGAGCGCCTGGCCGCCTGCCGCTGCCGCGAGCGCGCGAGGAGATAGGTCGGCGCGGTCTCCTGCGCGAGGCTCTCGTGAAGCTCCAGCATGTCCTCGATCGTGCGCGACCAGGGGAACTGCTCGGCCCGCTCGCGTGCCGCGTGCCGGGTCGCCACCACCGGCCGCTCGGCGACGTCGATGACGGCGTCGGCCAGCGCCGCCGGACGGGCGGACGCCCAGGCTCCGCACCGGGGGTCGATGAGCTCCCGCGCGCCGCCGCGGTCGGCGGTCACCACCGGCGTACCGCTGGCGAGGGCTTCCAGGACGGCCAGCCCGAAGGTCTCGCGCGGGCAGACGGAGAGGGCCACGTCGGCCTCGGCCAGCGCCCGGGCGATCCGGTGGCGGTCGGAGACGTGCCCGTGGAAGACGACCGGGGCTCCGGCGGCGAGGGCCTCGATCTCGGCACGGTGCGGCCCGTCGCCGTAGACGTCCATGCGTACGTCGAACCCGCGGCGATGCAGCTCGACGGCTGTGGCGACCGCGAGGTCGGGGGACTTCTCGCGGGAGAGGCGGCCGACGTGGACGAGCCTCAGGGTGTCGTCGCGGTGCCCGAGCGAGGGCTGGAAGAAGTCGAGGTCGACGCCCAGAGGCACCTGCGCGATCGGGCAGCCGACGGTCGCGGCCAGCGGCTCGAACTCGTGCCGGGCGTAGTCGGAGGTCACCAGCACCTGGTCGAAGGAGCGCACCAGCATCCGGTTGAGCAGCGCGGTGGAGACCTTCGAGGTGGTGTCCATGCCGGTGTAGGTGGGCATGTACTCGTCGAGCCGCTCGTGGGAGAAGAGCACCGTCCCGATGCCCTGGCGCCGGGCCCAGCGGGATACCGGAAGCATCGTGAACTTGTCGCTGACCTCGAGGCTCGTCGGGTTGAAGCGGGTCAGCACGTCGGTCACCCGCCACGGCTCGATGATCAGCCGGTAGCCGCCACCCACGCGCGGCGCTCTCAGCTGCACCACCTCGCCGAGGTCGGTCGAGGTGACCGAGTCGTACGGGCCGGGGACGACCAGAAGCCGGTCGTGGCCCGCCTCGAGATAGCCACGGGCGAGGGCCTCCAGAGCCGTCTTCATGCCGCCGGAGGTGGGGCCGACGAAGTTCGCGAGCTGAGCGATGAGCACGGCCACATCGTGTGGCATCGAGGTAGCCCTTCGGCGACCTCGGTGTGACGTCGGCATGGCGAGGCAACGTACGAGATATCGTTGAAGATATGACCAACCTGGACGCGCACCCCACCCCCGTCGAGTGCGTCGGTGGAAACGGGGACGAAGGCGTCGAGATCCAGATCATCACCCCGCGCGACGTCCCGCTGGGCGGCCCACGAGCGATGAACGTACGCCGCACCCTGCCCGCCCGCTCGCGCTCGCTGATCGGCGCGTGGTGCTTCCTGGACCACTACGGTCCGGACGACGTCGTCGTCTCCGGCGGGATGGAGGTGCCGCCCCACCCGCACACCGGGCTGGCGACGGTCTCCTGGCTGTTCACCGGGGAGATCGAGCACCGCGACTCGGTCGGCACGGTCGCGATGGTGCGCCCGGGCGAGGTCAACCTGATGACCGCCGGCCGCGGGATCTCCCACTCGGAGAACTCCACGCCCGAGACCACCGTCCTGCACGGGGCGCAGCTGTGGGTCGCGCTGCCGGACGAGTTCCGCGACGTCGAGCCGGCGTTCCAGAACCACGCGCCCACGCCGATCGAGCGTGACGGGGCGACCGTGCGGGTCTTCATGGGGTCGCTCCTCGGCGTCACCTCGCCGGTGCGGACCCACTCCGAGATCCTCGGCGCCGAGATCCTGCTCGAGCCCGGCACCCGGCTCGAGATCCCGGTCGACGAGCGGTTCGAGCACGGCGTACTCGTGGACACCGGCGAGGTGTCGATGACCGGCCTGGGCGCGTCCGGTCCGGCTTCGGCCGAGGTGGAGAAGGACTCCCTCGCCTACGCCCCTCCGGGCGCCACCACGCTGATCCTGCAGGCCGGTGAGGCGTGGACCCGGCTGCTCCTCCTCGGCGGTACGCCGTTCGGCGAGTCGATCATCATGTGGTGGAACTTCGTCGGGCGCACCCACGAGGAGGTCGTCGGGTTCCGCGAGGAGTGGCAGAGCCAGGTCACCCGCGGTGGCGGCGAGCTGGTCGAGGACTCCCAGGACCTGGCCGAGGGCCGTTTCGGCGTGGTCGAGGGCAACCACCAGCGGCCGATCCCGGCACCCCCGCTTCCCAACGCCCGGCTCCGCTCGCGGTCTTAGGTCGCGTCGGTGCTCATGCTCAGTTCGTGCTTAGACTGCAGTCGTGAGTGACGAATCCTCAGACCCAGGGGTCGTGCTGGCCGTGGCGGTGGGCCGCAGCCGTAGCCAGGCGGCGGTCTTCGACCTCGCCGGGCGCGAGCTGGCCGGCGACACCCGCGACCACGAGGTCGGCATCTCCGCCGAGGTGCTGATGCCCGAGGTCGTCGAGCGGATGACCAAGATGGTGACCTCGATCGACCTGCCGGTGCTGGCGATCGGGATGAGTCTGCCCGGGGTGGTCAACCCCGATCTCGGGATGAGCATCGACACCCCGGCGATGGGCGGCTGGGACGGCGTCCAGCTGGCCCCCTACTTCACCGCGCTGACCGACGCGCCGCTGATCCTCGCCCACGACGCCCACGCGCTGGCGCGGTCGGAGCTCTTCAACTCCGACCATCCCGTACGCAACGCCCTGGTCGTCAAGGCCTCGACCGGTCTCGGCATGGGCATCATCGTCGACGGCAAGGTCGTCACCGGCGCCCTCGGGGCGGCCGGCGAGATCGGGCACACCCGCATCGACGCGGCCGGAGACCGGCCCTGCCGCTGTGGCTCGACCGGCTGCCTGGAGACCGTCGCGTCCGGCTGGGCGCTCGCCCAGCGGCTGACCGACTCCGGGGTCCCCGCCGGCCACGTACGCGACCTGGTGGCCGCCGCGCTCGCCGGTGACGCCGTCGCGCGCGGGCTGCTGCGCGAGGGCGGACGACAGCTCGGCGAGGTCGTGGCCACGGCCGTCAACCTGCTCAACCCGGAGGTCGTCGTCATCGGCGGCGACATGGCCGGTGCCTTCGACCTCTACACCGCCGGGGTGCGGGAGAGCGTCTACGCCCGCTCGAACCCGATCGCCACCCGCGAGCTCACCTTCATGGCTCAGCTCCACGGCGACTCCTCGGGCCTGGTGGGCTGCGCCGCGATGGCGATCGAGTCTCTGACCCCGTGATCGTCGGCCTGCTCTGGCTGCTCGGATGCCAGCTGGCCGGAACCGCGATCGTCGAGCTGACCGGGATACCGCTGCCCGGCCCCGTCGTGGGGATGCTGCTGCTCTTCGTCGTCCTCGTCCTGCGGCACCGCGACGGCGAGCACGACCCGGTCATCCAGGTCGGCGACTACTTCCTCTCCCACCTGCAGCTCTTCTTCATCCCAGCCGGAGTCGGCGTGATCGCCTACCTCGCGGTCATCCGCGACGCGGCGTTGCCGATCGTCGTCGCACTGCTCGGCTCCTGGTTCCTCGGGCTGGCCGTCGTCGGCTGGGTGCTCACCCTGTTCCTGCGCCAGGTGCCCGAGGTCACCGGCACCGAAGGTGCGCCGGGGGAGGAGATCGAGTGAGCGTCATCCTGTGGCTGTTCGTGACGGTCGCGGCGTACGAGTTCGGGCGGTGGCTTCGGGCGCGGACCCGTTCCCCGCTGGCCCAGCCGGTGGCGGTGGCGATCGTGATCGTCGGCACCCTGCTGGTGGTGAGCGGCACGACGTACGACGACTACGCCGACGCCACCAGGCTGATCAGCTTCCTGCTCGGCCCGGCGACGGTCGCGCTGGCGATCCCGCTCTACCACCAGGTCGCGCGGCTGAAGGGGATGGTGGTGCCCGTCCTGGTCGCGCTGACCGCCGGCGCTGTCGTGTCGATGGTCAGCGGCATCCTGCTGGTGCGCTGGCTCGGTGGCGGGGACGTGCTGGAGCGGACGATGGCCACGAAGGCCGTCACGGCTCCGGTGACGATCGCGCTGGCCGAGCGGCTGGGCGGCTACCCGGAGCTGTCGGCGTGCTTCGCGATCGTCATCGGCACCTTCGCCGCGATGGTCGCGCCGCGGGTCCTGACCCTGCTCCGCATCCGCGACCCGCGGGCGCGCGGCATCGCCGTCGGCGCGGTCTCCCACGGCATCGGCACCGCCCGGATGCTGGAGGAGAGCCGGGTCGAGGGCGCCTTCTCGGGACTGGCGATGGGACTCACCGCGGTTGTGACATGTCTCCTGGTTCCGCTGGTGGCGTACTTCCTCCTCTGAGGCTCCCCGCCGCCTAACGTTGGTCTCATGGCCCGTGTGCACGCCTTCACCGACGACGTACTCGGCACTCTCGACGCGGTCGGGGTCGCCGAGGCCCTGCGACGCGGTGACTTCAGCACCCTCGAGGCGGTCGAGGCGTCCATCGCCCGGATCGAGGCGGTCGATGCCGCGCTCGGAGCGATGGCCTACCGCACCTTCGACCGGGCCCGGATCCAGGCGCGTGCTCCCCGGGCCGGCTTCTTCGCCGGCGTCCCGACGTTGATCAAGGACAACACCGACGTCGCCGGCGTGCCCACCAGGAACGGCACGGACTCGTACGTCATGCCGCCGGCCTCACGCAACGGCGAGATGACCAAGCTGCTCTTCAAGCTCGGGTTGTTGTCCTTGGGGAAGACCCAGCTCTCGGAGTTCGGGTTCTCAGGCACGGCCGAGCACGCGCGTCTCGGTGCGGTGCGCAACCCGTGGGACACCGGCCGCGTGGCGGGTGCTTCGTCGGCAGGTTCGGGTGCGCTGGTGGCCGCCGGGGCCGTACCGATGGCCCACGGCAACGACGGCGGTGGCTCGATCCGGATCCCGGCCGCTGCGTGCGGGTTGGTCGGACTCAAACCGACCCGAGACCGGCTGCCCCAGGATCCGCTCTACGGCCTGCTGCCGCTCAAGATCGTCACCGACGGCGTGCTGACCCGCTCGGTGCGCGACACCGCCGCCTTCTTCCGGGAGGCCGAGAAGGCGCGCCACACCTCGCTGCGGCCGATCGGGGACGTGACCGGCCCCGGGTCGAAGCGGCTGCGCTGTGCCATCTTCACGGGTGCGCTCGGGCGTGACGCCAGCCCCGAGATCGCCGAGCTGACGCTGAAGACCGCGGCGGTGCTGGAGGAGCTCGGGCACAGCGTCGAGACGGTGCCGCCGCCGGTGCCCGAGACCTTCGCCGACGACTTCGTCCTCTACTGGGGGACCCTGGCGGTCGCTTTGGTCAACGCCGGCCCGCTCCGCGGCAAGACCTGGGACCGCAGCCGGCTCGACAACCTCACGGTCGGCCTCGCCCAGCACACGCTCAAGAACGCCAAGTACGTCCCGGCCGCCATCGTCCGGCTGCGCAAGGCGCAGGCGATCGCGGAGGGGTTCCACGCGGCGTACGACGTCGTCCTGACGCCCACGGTCGCGCACGAGACCCCTGAGATCGGGCGGCTGGCACCGGGCCAGGTCTACGAGTTGGTCATGAAGGGGCTGATGGACTGGGTGGCGTTCACGCCGTGGCAGAACGTCACCGGTGGGCCGGCGGTGTCGTTGCCGATTCAGCAGACCCTCGCCGGGTTGCCTCAGGGGATGATGTTCGGGGCGGCGCCGGGGCGTGAGCGAATGCTCCTCGAGCTGTCATATGAGCTCGAGGAGGCGATGGGTTTCGCGCGCATCTGGGAGCCCGGTCGAGGCGCCGAGGACCCCGCTGACCTGCGATGATGCGGTCGGCGGAGGGAGGGGCCGTGTCGATTTGTTGAGCATGGCGCCCCTGCCGTAATGTTCTCTCACGCAACGCCCCTTTAGCTCAGTCGGCAGAGCGTCTCCATGGTAAGGAGAAGGTCTACGGTTCGATTCCGTAAAGGGGCTCTGGGTCCATTAGGATTCTTGGGTTGAGGGTCCCGCAGTAGGAATACTGCGGGCCCGATTCCTGTTGAGGCGGGGTAGCTCAGGCGGTTAGAGCGCACGACTCATAATCGTGAGGTCGCGGGTTCGATCCCCGCCCCCGCTACCGCCAAAGACCGCATCACCTCGATCAGCACCGTAAGGAAACTCCTGTGGCCAGCAAGAGCAGCGACGTTCGCCCGAAGATCACCCTCGCTTGCACCGAGTGCAAGGAGCGGAACTACATCTCCAAGAAGAACCGTCGGAACGACCCCGACCGTATCGAGCTCAACAAGTACTGCCCGCGTTGCCGCAAGCACACCGCGCACCGCGAGACCCGCTGAATCCTCTCAGTAGAGCGCGACGCTGATCGGCGCTCCGAACGCCCCGCCCCGAGTTCCGGGAGGCGGGGCGTTCGTCATTTGCCGAAGCGTCAGCCCCGTCGGCCGAGAAGTCACCCCGGTCGGCCGAGTTGGCACTGGCCTGCCAACTCGGCCAGCGCGCCTGACGCTTCGGCCGACGTGGGTGACTTCTCGGCTGGCCACTAGAGTTGCCCGCATGGCAGTTGATGGGTCGCTCGTAGGGCGCGCGTTTCCTCCGACCAGGCCCTATCGGGTCACCGATGAGAAGGTGCGGGAGTTCGCTGCCGCTACCGGGGTGGACTGGGAGAGCGGGGACCCGGTTCCGGCGACGTTCCCGATCGTGCTCGCCTTCGACGCGATGAACGCCTTCCTGGACGACGTCCAGGTCGAGCTGTCGCGGATCGTGCACGGCGAGCAGAAGTTCTCGTACGCCCGGCCGATCGCGCCGGGCGACGTGCTGGTCGCGACCCTGAGCGTCGCCTCGCTTCGACAGATCGGCGGCAACGACATCATCGGCACGGTCTCGGAGATCACCGACGAATCCGGGGCGGTCGTCTGCACCACCTCGGCCACCCTGGTCCACCGAGCGGCGGAGGTCGCGTGATGGCACTCGAAGCAGGCGCCGAGCTGGCCCCGAAGACCTACCCCGTCACCCGGGCGTCGCTGGTGCGCTACGCCGGTGCGAGCGGTGACTTCAACCCGATCCACTGGTCCGACCGGATCGCCACCGCCGTCGGCCTCCCCGGCGTGATCGCCCACGGCATGTTCACCATGGCCCTAGTCGCCCGAGCGGTCTCGGAGTGGACCGACGGTGCCGAGGTCGTCGACTTCGGCGCCAAGTTCACCAACCCGGTCGTCGTGCCCGATGACGACGAGGGCACCTCGGTGACGATCAGCGGCACCGTGAAGTCGGTCGAGGACGGGCTGGCGACGATCGCCCTGACCGTCCTCTCCGGCGACCAGAAGGTCCTCGGCATGCCGAAGGTCTCCGTACGTGTCTGAAAAGCTCTCCGACTACACCACCTTCCATCTCGGCGGCCCGGCGGCGGAGTTCGTCACCGCGACCACCGAGGACGAGATCGTCGAGGCCGTGACCGCGGCCGATGAGGACGGGAAGGACGTGCTCGTCCTCGGCGGCGGCAGCAACCTGGTCGTCGCCGACGCCGGCTTCCCTGGCACCGTCATCAAGCTGGCGAACACAGGCGTGGCGGCGGAGCCGCTCGAGGGCGGCGTACGCGTCACGGTGGCTGCCGGCGAGACCTGGGACGACTTCGTGGCGACCGCCGTCGACAAGGGCTGGAGCGGCGTCGAGGCGCTCTCCGGCATCCCCGGCAGCGTCGGCGCGACCCCGATCCAGAACGTCGGGGCATACGGCCAGGACGTCTCCCAGACCATCACCTCGGTCAAGGTGTTCGACCGCGAGCTTCGCGAGGTGCGGAGCTTCACCGCCGGGGAGTGCGCGTTCGGCTACCGGTGGTCGCGGTTCAAGGCGCGACCCGGGCGATACCTGGTCCTCGAGGTCACCTTCCGGCTCGGCACCGACGGCGAGACCGGCTCCCCGATCGCGTACGCGCAGCTCGCCGGCGCCCTCGGCGTCGAGCAGGGCACCCGGGTGCCGTCCAAGCAGATCCGCGAGGCCGTGCTGTCCCTGCGCCGCAGCAAGGGCATGGTCATCGACGAGGCCGACCACGACACCTGGTCGGCGGGCTCGTTCTTCACCAACCCCGTGGTCGCACCCGAGGACGTGCCCGAGGGCGCTCCGGCGTACCCCCAGCCCGACGGCACGGTGAAGACCTCCGCCGCCTGGCTCATCGACCACGCCGGCTTCAAGAAGGGCCACGGGAACCGATGCGTGTCCCTCTCCACGAAGCACACCCTCGCCCTCACAAACCGCGGCGAGGGCACGACCGAGGACCTGCTCGCCCTGGCGAGAGAGGTACGCGACGGGGTCGAGGCGGCGTACGGGATCGTGCTCGTCAACGAGCCCGTCATGCTCGGCGTGGAGCTCTAGGAGCGACCAGCCCGGACTCGTAGGCGAACACGACGAGCTGAGCGCGGTCGCGCGCGTGCAGCTTGGTCATCGCCCGGTTGATGTGGGTCTTGGCGGTCAGCACGCTGATCACCATGGCCTCGGCGACCTCGTCGTTGGTCATGCCGCGGGCGACCAGGGCGACCGCCTCGCGCTCCCGGTTGGTCAGCTCGGCGAGCCCGAGGGGTGCGTCGGCCGGGGAGGGCTGGCTGACGTAGTGGTCGATCAGCGCGCGGGTGACGGATGGCGCGAGCAGGGCGTCACCACGAGCGGCGACGCGCACTGCGTGCACGAAGTCCTCGGGCTGGACGTCCTTGACGAGGAACCCGGCAGCGCCGGCGCGCAGCGCTTCGAGGACGTACTCATCCATGCCGTAGTTGGTCAGGATCACGACGTGCACGTCAGCCAGCGCCGGGTCGGCGGCGATCCGTCGGGTGGCCTCGAGACCGTCGGCCACGGGCATCTGGATGTCGATCATCGCCACGTCCGGCAGGTGCGCGCGGGCGAGCGTCACCGCCTCGGCACCGTCGGCGGCCTCGGCGACCACCTCGATGTCGTCCTCGATGTCGAGGAGGGCCCGGAAGCCGCTGCGGATGAGCGGCTGGTCGTCGACCAGGAGCACCCGGATCACGACGTACGCTCCACCGGCAGCCGTGCCTCGACCATGAAACCGCCCTCCTCGCGGGGCTGTGCCCGCAGCTGACCTCCGAGGGCGGAGACCCGCTCCCGCATCCCGAGCAGCCCGATGCCGGGCACGGTCGTGGCCGGCGCTCCGGTGCCGTTGTCCTCGACCCGGATCCCGAGCGAGTCGGGCCGGTGGTCGATGTGGACCGACGCGGTGGTGGCCGCGGCGTGGCGGGTCACGTTGGTCAGCGCCTCCTGGACGATCCGGTAGGCCGTCCGGCCCACCGCGACCGGCACCGCGCCGGGCTGCCCGTCGACGGTCAGCGTGACGTCCAGCCCGGCGGACCCGACGGACCCCACCAGGTCGGGTACGTCCTCGAGCCCCCGCGGCGGGTTCGGATCGTCGTCGCGCAGCGCCGTCAGCGTCGCCCGCAGCTCGCGGGCCGCCTCGCGCCCGGCCTCCCGGATCGCCAGCAGCGACTCGGGGACCTCCTCGCCACGCCGCTGGGCCACGTGGACGGCGGCCTCGGACTGGACCTTGATCACCGAGATCTGATGGGTGAGAGAGTCGTGCAGCTCGCGGGCGATGTGCAGGCGCTCGTCGTCGGCCCGGCGCTGGGCAGCGGCCTCCCGGGTGCGCTCGGCCTCGTCGGCACGCCGCTCGGCCTGCCGGAGCGCCTCGCCGGCGGCGCCTGCCGCGATCAGCCAGGCGATCTCCAGGGCCCCGCGCGCTTGCTCGGAGGCGGCGCCGAGATCACCCACCGAGGCGTACGCCACCAGGAACAGCCCGCTCTGCATCACCACCGCGGCCAGCACCGTGACCAGCCGGTGCCCTTCCCGCACGGCCGCGTAGACGGCGACCAGGAACGCGATCACCGCGACGTCGAACCCGAGTGCCTGGAAGGCCAGCCCGCACGCGCCGCTGGCGACCAGCACGGCGACCGGCGCCCGGCGCCGGAGGACCAGGACCAGACCGCTCGCCACCAGCGCGGCGTAGCCGAGAAGCTCGTTGCCGGAGTCGGGCTGACCGCCGCTCAGTGCAGCCGCCAGCTGGGCCACGGCCACTCCAGCGGCGATGACCCAGTCTCCGACCGTGATCCGCCGCCTGGCCATGCGAGCAGGATATGCCCGCGCCCGCCGCCCGCGAGTCCCTCTGACGCAGGAGATCCGGCTACCACGTACGCAGTAGCGACGGCCCCGAAGAGTCCACGCAGGCAGGACGACTCCGGCGTGCGCCGACGGGACGATCGAGTCATCCGATCGAACTCGATGAAGGAGTCCTCCATGTCCCTGAACGACGTACTCATCAGCGCCGCCGACCCTGACGTCGGCGCCTACACACTGACCACCGCCCGGCTGTGGGCGACGCTCGCCGCGTTCGTCGGCCTGGCCGGAGCGGTCGCCGGCGTGGCAGCGCTGGCCCGTGCCGTACGCGGCGTCGGCCACCGTGGCCGCAACGGCGCCGTCGTGGCGCTCGCCTGCGGCGCGATCGCCCTCGTCGTCGGCGTCGTCAACCTGCTCGTGGCCGACGGCGGACCCGGCACCGGCAACGGCGTGGTCGGCGGCGGAATGGCGATCGTCCTCGGCCTCGCCGGCCTCGTCCTCGGTGGGCTGGCCCTGACCAGATCGCGCCGAGTCGGCGCGAACTGACGTGATTCACCGTCGAGTCGGCGCGTTCGAACGAGCCGACTCGGCATCAGGTCCGCTGCAGGAGCAGGAGAACCTCGTGGTGATCGGTGTTGGGGAACATGTCGAGCAGTCTTGCCGAGACGGGGCGGAGCGAGGGCATGTCGCCCAGGTCGCGGGCGAGGGTGTCGACGTTGCACGAGGAGTAGACGACGTGCTCGACCCCGGACTGCTCCAGCCACCCCGCGAGCGACGAGCCGATCCCGCGCCGCGGCGGGTTGACGATGACCAGGTCGGGCGCGGAGCCGGCCGAGAGGGCGTACGCAGCGGCATCCCCGGCCACCCAGCTGGTGCCCCGCAGTCCCAGCTCCGCGGCGGTCGAGGCGGCCGCTTCGATGGCCTGCTCGCTGGACTCGACACCGAGCACCTCCCGCCCGGGAGCGGCGACGTGCAGCCCGAAGCCGCCGACGCCGCAGTAGAGGTCCCACACCGACCTCGGTGCCGCCGAGGAGACCAGGTCGCGGGCATGGCGGTAGAGCGCGGCCGCGACATCGGTGTTGGTCTGGAAGAACGAGTGGGGGCGCAGCCGCAGACCGATCCCGTTGACCTCCATCGTGAGCGCCTCGCGGGCGGTCAGGAAGATCTCCTCAGGACCCTCGATGACGGCCTTGTGCTCCGGCTGGATGTTCACCGAGGCGACGGCGATCGGGAGCTCGTCCAGCAGCGCCGGAAGGTGCTTGCGCAGCCGGGCCAGCGCTTCGGTGGACCGCAGCACCCAGCGCACCATCAGCTCCCCGCCGGGCGCCTCGGTGACGATCACGTGCTTGAGCTCGCCGCGCCGCTCCGGCACGGAGTAGGGAGTGAGCCGCGCGGTCGTGACGAACCGGGACAGGACCGGCAGCGCGGCCTGCAGGCCCGGGGTGTGCAGCCCGCACGCGAGCAGGTCCACCCCAAGACCGTCGTGCGACAGGATCCCCAGCGTCGGCGCCTCCACCGACCCGGCGACGACCATCTTCGCCTTGTTGCGGAAACCGGCCTCCGGGCTGGAGACCGGTTCCTCCCAACGTACGTCACCGAGAGCCGCCGCGACCCGCTGCTGTTTCTGCGCGAGCTGGTCCGCGTACGCCATCTCCAGCCAGCGGCAGGAGCGGCAGGCGCCGGAGGTGAAGTAGCCGCAGTCCATCCGTCAGATTCGGCTGCTCAGCATCGCGTTGATGCTGTCGAACGTCGTGCTGTCGGTCTCGTTGGAGGCGACGACGATCATCACGATGATGAAGATGATGTAGGCGATCCAGAAGAGCATGTAGAGCGCCCCGAAGATCGTCCCGATGAGACCGGTGATGAAACCGGCCTGAGCGTTGCCGCGCCCGCTGTAGGCAGCTGGGTTGGCGTCGATCTCGGCCATCACGCGCTTGCCCTTGACCCATCCGAACGGTGCGATGAAGACGCCGATCCCGCCGCACATGACCGAGAGGCAGAGCCCGACGATCCCGAGGACCATCGCCGTGTTGGCCTCGGGATGCGGAGGGGGCTGCGGGAAGCCGTAGGGCGCCGGTGCGGGCTGATACCCGGGCGGGGGCGTGTCCGTCATATCTCAGAACTCGCTGTCGTAGGTCTCGTAGCCGCTGTCGTAGCCCGGGTCGTCGAACCCGCCGCTGACGCCGATGATCACGATGACGACGATCAGAAGGATGCTCAGGACCATCAGGACGGTGCCGATGATGCCGAGGATGAAGCCCGCCTGCGCGTTGCCGCGGCCGGTCAGGGCACCGGCCGACGCGTCGATCCGCTTCTTGGCGGAGAGACCCATGAACAGGGCGAACGGCGAGAGGACGATGGGGAGACCACAGAGGAATGACCCCACGAGCCCGACGATGCCGAGGACCATCGCCGTGGTCGCCCCCGAGTCAGGGGTGCCGACCGGACCGGCGTACGCAGCCGGAGCACCGTAGGGCGCCTGGCCGTAGCCCGGCTGACCACCGTAGTTCGGCTGACCGCCGTAGGCGGGCGGCGGAGGCGTCTGCCCGTAGCCGGCCGTCGGCGGGACCGGCGGCTTCTGGTCGAACGTCGCGCCGCCGTAGGGGTTGGGCGGCTGCTCACCGTAGGTCTGGCCGTACATCGGCTGGGTCGGCGCCGGCGGCGTCGACGCAGGCGGAGTCGACGCAGGCGGAGTCGCCACCTGGGTCTCGTCGGCCTGAGTCGGCTCGGCGGGAGTCGGCTCGGAAGGGGTCGGCGGAGGCGGAGTGGAGGCGTCGGCCGGCTTGTTGGGATCGGGCTGATCGTCGGACGGGTTCGTCATGGCCGACATTCTGTCTTAACTTGCCGGATCCGTGGGTTGCGAGGGCGCGCTGAGCCAGTCGTCGATCTCGGCGAGCAGAGCTTTCTTGGTCGACTCGGGCGCGGTCGAGGCGGTGATCGACATCCGCGCCAGGTCGGCGAGGGTCTCGTCGGTGAGCTCGTGAGCGGCCCGCATGGTGGCGTACTGCGCTGCAAGCCGGGACCCGAACAGCAGCGGGTCATCGGCCCCCAGCGCCACGGTCGCCCCTGCGTCGAGCAGCTGCGGCAGCGGCACCGAGGTCAGGTCGGAGTAGACGCCGAGCGACACGTTGGAGGTCGGGCAGACCTCCAGAGCGACGCCCGCGCGCACGATCTCGTCGAGCAGCGCCGGATCCTCGGCAGCGCGTACGCCGTGACCCAGCCGGGTCGCGTGCAGCGACCGCAGCACGGTGCGGATGTGCTCGGGCCCGCGCAGCTCACCGCCGTGCGGCATCAGCCGCAGACCGGCCCGCTCGGCGATCTGGAAGGCGTGGTCGAACTCCTCGGTACGTCCGCGCCGCTCGTCGTTGGAGAGCCCGAAGCCGACCACGCCGTGGTCGACGTACTGCGCGGCTAGACGCGCCAGCGTGCGCGCGTCCATCGGGTGCCGGGTGCGGTTGGAGGCGATGATCACCGCGATCCCGAGCCCGGTCGCCCGCTCCGCGTCGCCGACGGCCGAGAGCACCAGGTCGGTGAAGGCCGTGATCCCGCCGAACTTCGCCGCATAGCCCGACGGGTCGACCTGGATCTCGAGCCACCTGCCGCCGTCGCGTACGTCGTCCTCGGCGACCTCCATGACCAGCCGCCGGATGTCCGCCTCGGTGCGCAGCACCGAGCGCGCCACGTCATAGAGACGCTGGAACCTGAACCAGCCCTTCTCGTCGGCCGCGCTCAGCGTCGGCGGCCAGTCCGCGACCAGCTGCTCGGGCAGCCGGATCCCGTCGCGGGTGGCCAGCTCGAGCAGGGTCTCGTGGCGCATCGCACCCGTGAAGTGCAGGTGCAGATGCGCCTTCGGCAGCGTACGTAGGTCGCGTCGGGCCTCGACAGACACAGAAGTCACGCGAGCAGCTTCTCCGCAGCGGCCAGCTTCACGCACACAGTGACGACCTCCATGGCCCCGCTGACCTGCTCCAACGGCGGGAAGGACGGCGCCAGCCGGATGTTGGTGTCCTCGGGGTCGACCTTGCCGGGGAACGCCGAACCGGCCGGGGTCAGCGCGACGCCGGCGCCCTTGGCCAGCTCGATCACCCGGGTCGCGGTGCCCGGGAGCACGTCGAGGCTGACGAAGTAGCCGCCGGCGGGCTTGGTCCAGGTCGCCACGCCGAGCGCGCCGAGCTGGTCGGTGAGCGCGTCCTCGACGGCCGCGAACCGCGGCGCGAGCAGGTCGCGGTGCTTGGCCATGTGCTCGCGTACGCCGGTGGCGGAGCCGAAGAACTCCGCGTGCCGCAGGTGGTTGACCTTGTCGGGGCCGATCGCGCCGTGGCTGAGGTGGTCGAGCCACCAGGCGACGTTCTCCTTCGAGCCGCCGAAGAAGCCGACTCCGGCACCCGCGTAGGTGACCTTGGAGGTCGAGGCGAAGACCAGCGGACGGTGGGGGTTGCCGGCGGCGTTGGCCAGCGAGACGACGTCGGCGGTTTTGGTCTCGGCCGGGGTCAGGTGGTGCAGCGCGTAGGCGTTGTCCCAGAAGATCTTGAAGTCGGGAGCCGCGGTCGGCATCGAGGTGAGCCGCTCGGCGATCTCCTGCGAGGTGGTGTCGCCGGTCGGGTTGGCGTAGGTGGGGACCAGCCACATGCCCTTGAACGTGGGGTCGTCCTTGACCAGGGCGGCGACGGCGTCGGCATCGGGCCCGTCGGCGTGCATCGGCACGGTCACCATCTCGATCCCGAACCACTCCAGGAGCGTGAAGTGGCGGTCGTAGCCCGGCACCGGGCAGACGAACTTGACCGTCTCCTCCTGGCCCCACGGCCGCTCGCTGTCGACGCCACCGTGAAGCCACAGGTACATCAGCGTGTCGCGCATCATCGTGAGGCTCGAGTTGCCGCCGGCGATGAGCTGGTCGGTGTCCAGGCCGAGCAGCTCGGCGTAGATCTCGCGGATCTCGATGCCGCCCGCCAGGCCGCCGTAATTGCGCGTGTCGGTACCGTCCGGGGCGGTCGTCGCCTTGGGGAGATGGAGCAGGCCGTCGGAGAGGTTGAGCTGGTCCGCGGAGGGCTTGCCCCGGGTCAGGTCCAGCTTCAGGCCCTTGGCCACCAAGGTGTCGTACGCCGTGCGCTGCTCCGTTGCGAACGCTTCGAGTTCCTCGCGCGAGAGCTCGGCGAGGGGACGGGGATCTGAGGTCATGCCAGCAATCCTATGGGTCAAGGGGTCCCGGTTTGGAACGTGCTGAGCCGCGTGCGTAGACTCACCGTTGGTGGTCTTCCCACATGGTCAGTTGCGCCCTCAACCGCGCGTCTGATGCAGACCTCCGTAGGGCACTAGCTCAACTGGCAGAGCATCGGTCTCCAAAACCGAAGGTTGGGGGTTCAAGTCCCTCGTGCCCTGCAAAGCCGGACCAGCGATGGAAACGTTTTCGAGAGAAGGTGGCGGCGTGACGGACAGCAAGGCAGTCCCGACTCCGAACGACAAGAAGACGGAGAAGCGCACCAGTCTCCCGACGTTCTACCGCCAGGTCGTGGCCGAGCTCCGCAAGGTCGTCTGGCCGACGCAGCAGCAGCTCACGACGTACTTCATCGTGGTTCTGGTCTTCGTCCTGGTCATGATGGCGATCGTCGCGGGCCTTGACCTCGGGTTCGGCAAGTTGATGTTCTGGGTGTTCGGCGGCCGCGACGCGTGATCGCGTGGGCCCCGGCCCGCGGAACACACCCGATACACACAATCAACGGTTTGGAGCAGGACGTGTCTGAGCAGGACTACACCGAGGAGACCGAGGTCCTCGAGACGGCCGAGGCCGCCTCCGACGTGCCTGCAGAGGCTGAGCTCGACGAGGCCGACGAGTCCGGTGACGCTGTCGAGGCCGAGGATTCCTTCGACGAGATCGTCGAGGGCGAGGCCCCCGAGGCCGCTGACGACGACCCGCTCGAGGCGTTCCGCCGTGAGCTGTGGGCCAAGCCGGGCGACTGGTTCGTGATCCACACCTACTCCGGCATGGAGAACCGGGTGAAGTCCAACCTGGAGAACCGCATCGTCTCCCTCAACATGGAGGACTACATCCACGAGATCGTGGTCCCCACCGAGGAGGTCCCGGAGATCAAGAACGGCCAGCGCAAGATGGTCAAGCGCACCGTTCTCCCGGGTTACGTGCTGGTCCGGATGGACCTCACCGACGAGTCCTGGGCCGCCGTACGCCACACCCCGTCGGTCACCGGCTTCGTCGGCCACAGCCACCAGCCGGTCCCGCTGTCGATGACCGAGGTCGAGAACATGCTCGCCCCCGCCGTCGTCGCCCAGGCCGAGGCCGAGGCTGCCGCTGCTGGTGAGGCCGCGACTGCAAGCTCCGGCGCCACCGGCACCGCCAAGAAGCCCGTCGAGGTCGTCGACTTCGCCGAGGGCGACTCGGTCACCGTCGTCGACGGCCCCTTCGCCACGCTTCACGCGACCATCACCGAGCTCAACGCCGAGTCCCAGCGCGTCAAGGCGCTCGTCGAGATCTTCGGCCGCGAGACCCCCGTCGAGCTCTCGTTCAACCAGATCGAAAAAGTCTGAGCGAGCTCAGACACGAACGAATGCCCGGGCCGAGGCCCGGGCATTCGGCATTTGATGCCCGTCGGATGGCGCAGGAGTCGACCGCGCGGAACGTCTGTTTTTGCCAATGCGGCGCGGGTGGATGCCGATTAGCATCCCCGTGGCCTGGGACGCTGCCGGGCGGCGACGTCTCGGGGAGGCCGGCAGGCGGCGAACTGTCGCCGATCGATGCCGTCGCCAGATTGAAGGAGAGCCACGATGAACGTACCTATCAGGACTCGGATCGCGGTGTCGCTCGCCGCCGTCACCATGCCCCTCCTTGCCGCGTGCGGTGCCGGATCAGAGCCGGGCGCAGCCTCATGCCTCGAGGAGGAGGCGGCGGTCAAGACCGCAGAGGCGGCAGTCGTGCCGCTGCAGGCCGAGGTCAAGACCCTGGAAGCAGTGCTCACCAAGGCGTCCGCCGCAGCTGAGAAGGCGGGAGCGGAAGCGGACAAGGTCGGCGAAGCGGCTGACGCCGCGAGTATGGGCACCAGCGCTGAGGATGCTGCTGCGTTCGCCGACATCATGGCGAAGTCTGCGGAGGCCACGGCGAAGGCTGCCGACCTCACCGCCAAGGCGGCCAAGGCCGAGGAGGCTGTGGCGGCTGCGGAGGAGAAGCTCGAGGAGGCCGAGGGTGCGGTGACGAAGGCCGAGGACGCGTTGGCTGTGTGCAAGGGAAACTGATCGCCGGCCGACCTGCGTCGGCCAGGGGTTGCCACTTCCGTTCATGTGTGTGGAAATTGTGGCCCCGACCTGCGAAGACGATGCGACAACCGTGCAGATGCAGGGAAGTTGCAGGCGTGGCCGACGCTCGACCGACGGTCTGATCAGGGCAGCGTCTTGATCAGCCACTCGACGTACCCGGTGATGTCGGTGACGACCCCGGGGACGTCAGCCTTGGTCTCGGTGACGGTCCTGCCGAGCAGCCGGACGCCACAGGCGTCGATGGCGCGGTTGGTGTCCCAGCCCGGCGCGAGGTCGGGGAAGCGGGAGGAGAGCTCGGCGGCACAGATGCCGCGGCGCTCGGAGATCGAGGCCCAGCTGCCGTCATCGGTCGGGGTGGGGCTGGGGCTCGGGGCCGTCGAGGGGGTCGGGCTCGGCTGGTTCGACGGCCGGGCGCCCGAGCTCGGCTTCGGGGTGACGGCGGGGGGCTTCTTCTTCCCGGGCTTCTGGTCGGCCTTCTTCGCCGCATTCTGTCCCGGGCGGCCAGGTTTCGGCTCGGCGTGCGCGGGCGCGGCGGCGAGCTCGACGTCGTCGCCGCCGTAGGGGCTGTCGGCGTAGCCCTTGGCGATCTTCAGGACGGTGGAGACGTACGCCTCGCTGCGGTTGTAGCGGGTGAGCGAGGCCTTCTTCCCCGCGTCGGTGGAGACGTCCTCGTCGCCGGAGCAGAGGTAGACGGCGGCGGCGAGCGCGGCGTCGTCGATGTCCTGCGGGTCGCGTACGCCGTCGCCGTCCCCGTCGACGGCCACCAATGGCCAGGTCGAGGGGATGAACTGCATCGGCCCGACGGCCCGGTCGCCGCTGGTGAGCTTGTCGACGGCACCGGCGTCGGTGTCGGGTGCGGGGTCGCCAGCGGGAGCGGTCAGTGCGGGACCGTAGATCGGAGGCGTGGCCTTGCCCGAGTCGTCGAGCCGGCTGCTCTTCAGGCGCCCGTGGTCGGACTCGACCATCCCGACGGCGGCGAGCAGCGTCCAGTCGAGGGCACAGGCCCGGTCGGCGGTGGTGACGACGGCGGCCGCGCGCTGGTAGGCGGCCAGTGCAGACATCGGGATGTCGCTTCCCTGCGCCATCGCGACGGCGATCGTGCCGGTTCGGGCGCCCTTGCGAGCCCCTTGTGCCGGCGCGGGCTTGGTGACGCTCGCAGGCTGCTCGATCGCCGACGTCACCAGGGTCTCGCCACCGGGCAGCGTCACGGGTTCGATCGGATCGAACCCGGTGCCGGTGGCGGCGGCGGTCCATCCCGCCGAGAGCGCGGCCAGCGGCACGAGCGCGGCGAACATGGACAGACGTCGATTGAACAATTCAGCTCCCTTTGTAAATCCCCGGGGGAGTATGCCAAGGGGAGTGGTGGCCGTCACTCAGGGGGTCCCACTCAGTGGGCCGCCCCCGCTGATTTCGTGAAGCCGGACGGATCACGGACAATTGACCAGTTGCGAGAGCAACACAGCAGGTGGCAGAGGCCGCAACGTACAAGCGGCTTCGTCATGACCACGAGAAGGAAGAGATCTCAAGAATGCCTCCGAAGAAGAAGATCGCAGCGCTCGTCAAGGTGCAGCTGCAGGCCGGTGCCGCGACCCCGGCCCCGCCCGTCGGTACCGCGCTCGGTCCGCACGGCGTCAACATCATGGAGTTCTGCAAGGCGTACAACGCCCAGACCGAAGCCATGCGCGGCAACGTGATCCCCGTCGAGATCACCATCTACGAGGACCGCAGCTTCACCTTCATCACCAAGACCCCGCCGGCCGCTGAGCTGATCAAGAAGGCCGCCGGCCTCAAGAAGGGCTCGTCCGTCCCGCACAAGGACAAGGTCGGCAAGCTGACCAAGGACCAGGTGCGCGAGATCGCGACCACCAAGCTGCCCGACCTCAACGCGGAGGACATCGACGCCGCGATGAAGATCGTCGAGGGCACCGCCCGCTCCATGGGCGTCACCACCGACTGACCGTGGGAGAGCCGCGCTGGCTCGCTAACCACATCTCCTCTTAACTACCGAAGGAATCACCATGCAGCGCAGCAAGACCTACCGCGCGGCGGAAGAGACGTTCGACAAGAACGAGCTCTACGCCCCGCTGGCCGCGATCAAGATCGCCAAGTCCTCCAGCAAGAAGAAGTTCGACGAGACCGTTGACGTCGTCATGCGTCTCGGCGTCGACCCCCGCAAGGCCGACCAGATGGTGCGCGGCACCGTCAGCCTGCCCCACGGCACCGGTAAGACGATGCGCGTCATCGTCTTCGCCGCTGCTCCGGACAAGGCCGAGGCCGCTCGCGAGGCCGGCGCGGACGTCGTCGGTGGCGACGACCTCATCGAGAAGGTCTCCGGTGGCTGGCTCGACTTCGACGCCGTCGTCGCGACCCCCGACATGATGGGCAAGGTCGGCCGCCTCGGCCGCGTGCTCGGCCCCCGTGGCCTCATGCCGAACCCGAAGACCGGCACCGTCACCCCGGACCCCGGCAAGGCCGTGTCCGACATCAAGGGCGGCAAGATCGACTTCCGGGTCGACCGTCACGCCAACCTTCACTTCATCATCGGCAAGGCCTCCTTCTCCGAGGCCCAGCTCGCTGAGAACTACGCCGCTGCTCTCGAGGAGGTGCTTCGTCTGAAGCCGTCCTCCTCCAAGGGCCGCTACCTGAAGAAGGTCACCGTGTCGACCACCATGGGCCCCGGTGTCCAGGTCGACCCCAACCGCGTCAAGAACGTGGCGGGTGAGGACGAGGCCTGAGCCTGTGACCCTGCGAGGAACGAGCAGGGTCACAACGCGAAGGGATCGAGCGAGCGCGCGGCTGAGCTTGCGAAGCCGCGACTGCGGGTCGAGATCCACCCTTCACGTGTGACCTGAGCACCGAGCGCTGTCGCCCAGACCGGGCGGCGGCGCTCGATGCATTTGTGCGCTGCGTACGTCTTCTTTCTGTTCTTCTGTCACTGCCGGGCGAGGGTGCCAACCCCTAGGTTCGGACGGTCGACGAAAGGAACATCGGTGCTCAGACTTCGTGCTCTCGTCCCGGTCCTTGCCGTAGCCCTGGTCGCGACGGCGGGCGTCACCGCCGCCGCGGCCGACCCGCCCGAACCGCCTGAACCGTCCGAACCGGTGGTCCGGACCGACAAGGGAGCGGTCCGGGGCGTTGCCCACGACGGCTTCCGGACGTTCCAGGGGATCCCGTACGCCGCCCCGCCCGTCGGCCGGCTCCGCTGGCGCGCCCCGGCGCCGGCTGACTCGTGGACAGGAGTGCGCGACGCCACCGAACCGGGCAGCCAGTGTGCGCAGCAGGCCCCGGCGTACGGAGGCGCGACGACCTACGAGGAGGACTGTCTGTTCCTCAACGTGTTCGCCCCCGACCGGCCGGCGAAGCGGAAGCTGCCGGTGATGGTGTGGTTCCACGGCGGCGGGAACACCACCGGCTCCAGCTCCGGCTACGACGCGAGCAAGCTCGCCGTCGAGGGTGACGTGGTGGTCGTGACGGTCAACTACCGCCTCGGCGCGCTCGGCTGGCTGGCGCATCCCGGGTTGGACGGGGCGTACGAGTCCGGCAACTACGGGCTGCTCGACCAGCAGGCTGCGCTGCGCTGGGTGCAGCGCAACATCGCCGCCTTCGGTGGCAACCGGGGCAACGTGACGATCTTCGGTGAGTCGGCCGGGTCGATCGACACCTGCGCCCAGATCGCCTCGCCGGCCGCCGCCGGACTGTTCCACAAGGCGATCCCGCAGAGCGGGAGCTGTGCGGCCGGCGCGCGCAGCGACGCGGGCTCCGCGGCCGAGGGCCAGCGGCTCGCCGCCGCGGTGGGCTGCGGAGAGGCGGCTGATGTCGCCGCCTGCCTGCGAGCCACCCCCGTCATGGAGCTGATCGAGGCCTTCGCCGCGGCCGGGCTCAACGCCGGACCGGTCGTCGGCGACCCGCGGGTGCTGCCGCAGACGTACCCCGATGCCATCGACTCCGGAAGGTTCAACCGGGTGCCGGTGCTGCACGGATCGACCCTGGACGAGATGCGGCTCTACGTCGGGCTCGAGTATCCGCAGCCGATGACGGTGGAGAAGTACGAGCAGGTCGTACGCAGCACCTACGGCCCCGCAGCCGAGGCCGTTCTCGGCCTCTACCCGGCGAGCGCCTACGACGACCCGCGCCACGCCCTGGCAGCGATCCGTACCGACTCGGCCGGTGCACTGTCCACCTGCGCCCATCAGGAGGCGTTCGCGAAGCTCGAGGCCGCCGGGGTGTCGGTCTTCGCCTACCAGTTCGCCGACCGGGGCGCACCGCCGCTGATCGACCTGCCGGGCTACGAGGAGGGTGCGGAGCACGCCACCGAGCTGACGTTCCTGTTCCCCGGGCTCCTGGGAGAGCTCGACGAAGGACAGCAGAAGCTGTCGGACACGATGGTCGCCTACTGGACCTCGTTCGCCCATCACGGTCGTCCGGTCGCACCCGGTGCGCCTCGTTGGCCGGCCTTCCGGGATTCCGGCGACGTACTTCAGCTGGCTCCTGGTGAGGCTGGGGTTCACCCGGTGGATACGGCCGCGACGAGCCACTGTGAGTTCTGGGCCGACATTCTCGGTTGATGAACGATCTCACTACGATGGCCCGCCACCTCAAGGGGTAGCGGGCCGTCGGTGGCCAAAGACACGTAGAGTGCCACGCATGAATCTGCGGAAGTTCGCTGCTGCCCTGACCGTTCCCGTCCTCGGCCTGGCGCTCGCCGCCTGCGGTGGCGGCGACGAGGGTGGCACCTCCCCGTCGGGTGCGAAGCTGGTCAAGGCCGACACCCTGACCATCTGCACGCACCTTCCCTACAAGCCGTTCGAGTTCAACGAGGGCGGCGAGGTCGTCGGCTTCGACATCGACGTGCTCAAGATCGCGGCCGACGCCGAGAAGCTCGAGACCGAGGTCGTCAACATCGGCTGGGAGACCATCGTCTCCGGTGAGGCCCTCAACTCCGGCAAGTGCGACGTCGCCGCTGGCGCGATGACGATCACCGAGGAGCGGGAGAAGGTCATGGACTTCACCGAGCCCTACTTCGAGGCGACCCAGGCCCTGATGACCAAGAAGGGTGCGGGCTACGCGTCGCTCGACGACCTCGGCGGCAAGACCATCGCGGTCCAGGAGGCGACCACCGGCGCCGACTACGTCAAGGAGAACGCCCCCGAGGACACCAAGATCATCACGCTCGAGGACTCCGCGCTGATGATGCAGGCGGTCAAGTCCGGCAAGGCCGACGCGGGCGTCAACGACAACGGTCTGCTCTACGACTTCGTGAAGTCCAACTCGGACATGGAGATCACCAGCGAGTTCCAGACCGGTGAGGCGTACGGCTTCACGGTCAAGAAGGGCGGCAACGACAAGCTGCTCGAGGTGCTCAACAAGGGCATCAACGACAAGGCTGCCTATGACAAGGTCTACAACAAGTGGTTCGGGGAGGCTGCCGCGCAGTGAGTAGCGCGGCCGTAGTTCCCAAGAAGCGGATGTCGCCGCGCAAGCGCGCGGCGCTCGTCCGTTACATCCAGTACGCCATCTTGGTGCTGCTGGTCGTCGGCATCGCGCTGATCGCCGACTGGGGCGAGATCAGGCGGGCATTCTTCGACCTCGACATCGCGGCGGCGCAGTTCCCCGACGTCATCGTGATCGCGCTCAAGAACACGATCATCTACACCGCCTGCGGGTTCGCGTTCGGACTGGCGTTGGGTCTCGTGCTCGCATTGATGAGGCTCTCGAGCGTGGGCCCCTACCGGTGGATCTCTACCGGAGTCATCGAGCTCTTCCGTGGCTTGCCTGCTTTGGTCGTCTTCCTGGTGCTGGGCCTCGGCTACTCGCTCGCCTTCGGCCGGCAGCTCCCGGGCGGCAACCTCGGCACGGTGACGCTGGCGCTTGGTCTGGTCGGCGGCGCCTATATGGCCGAGACGATCAGGGCCGGCATCCAGGCGGTGCCGAAGGGTCAGTACGAGGCGGCACGCACCCTGGGCATGACGCACAGCCGGGCGATGGTCACCATCGTCCTGCCGCAGGCGTTCCGGGTGATCCTGCCGCCGCTGACCAACGAGCTGATCCTGCTTACCAAGGACTCCTCGCTGGTCTACATTCTCGGGCTGTCGCTGGATGAGTACGAGCTCACCGCGTTCGGGCGCGAGGCCATGAACGCCAACGCGAACCTGACTCCGATGGTCACCATCGCGCTGTGCTACCTGATGATCACAGTGCCGCTCTCGATCGTCGTACGCCGCATGGAAGCCAAGTCCGGGAAGGCCCGCTGATGACCCAGACGACCTCCGATCGTGGCGCAGCCGCGATCGACGTACGGCAGCTGCACAAGTACTTCGGCGACAACGAGGTGCTCAAGGGCATCGACTTCCACATCGGCCGGGGTGAGGTGGTCTGCGTGGTCGGGCCCTCCGGGTCCGGCAAGTCGACGCTGCTGCGCTGCGTGAACATGCTCGAGGAGCCGACCAGCGGCACGATCCTGGTCGAGGGCGACGAGATCACCGATCCGGACGCCGACGTAGACGCGCTGCGCGCGCGGATCGGGATGGTCTTCCAGCAGTTCAACCTGTTCCCGCACATGACCGTGTTGCGCAACCTGACGGTCTCGCAGCAGAAGGTGCTCAAGCGCGGTAAGGCCGAGTCGCTGGAGATCGCTCGGGCCAACCTGGAGAAGGTCGGGCTCTCGGACAAGGCCGACGCCTACCCGGCCCACCTCTCCGGTGGCCAGCAGCAGCGCGTCGCCATCGCCCGGGCGCTGTCGATGAACCCCGACATGATGCTCTTCGACGAGCCGACCTCCGCGCTGGACCCCGAGCTCGTCGGGGATGTCCTGGCGGTCATGAAGGACCTGGCTGCCGAGGGCATGACCATGATGGTGGTGACCCACGAGATGAGCTTCGCCCGCGAGGTCGCCGACAAGGTCGTCTTCATGGACGGCGGCGTGATCGTCGAGGAGGGCCTCCCCGCCGACGTCCTCGGCAACCCCCAGCACGAACGCACCCAGGCGTTCCTCGCCCGCGTGCTCTGAGGCGTGACGTTCACCGACGCAGCTCGGTGAACGTCACGCTCGCCACCGGCGCGGTGACCACTGCTAGAGCGAGGCAGAGGCACGCGCCGGCGAGCCATACCGTCGGGACCCCGTGTGACAACAGACCGGTGGCAAGCATCGGCCCGATCGTCTGCGCGATCCCCCAGCAAGTCCCGTAGGCCGCCAGGTAGCCCGCCCGCGAGCCGTCTGTGGCCGCCAAGCCGGCCACGAGCGCGATCGGCGGGCCTAGCAGAAGCACCTCGCCGAGGGCGACGATCGCGGAGCCGAGTGCGAGGAGCGGCAGCGGTGCGGCGTACGCGATCACGGCGAAGCCGACTGCCATCAGGACCAGTCCCGAGCGGATGAGCGTGAAGGGCCGAGCGGCGGCGCCGCGGAGCAGGCGCTGGCCGGCGATCGTGGTCAGCGCGGCGACCACGAGCAGCCAGCCGGTGGCCGCGGCGTCGTGCCCGCGGGCGGAGACGGTGAGGGGGAGAGCGATCGTGCTCAGAATCCATGCGGTGGCGAACCCGGTGCCGAGCGCGAGCATCGTCAGGAGCCGACGGTCACGCCAGGGGCTCGGCCCGGACCGCTGCCGGCGCACACCTCGAGCCGTGGTGTCCCGCACGAGTGCGAGGACGAGAACCGCGGCGCACAGGCAGGTGAGCGCGTCGGCGACGAAGAGCAGACGCAGGTCGATGCCGCCCACGAGGGCGGCCACTGCTCCCGCCGCCACACCGGCGACCGCCATCGCAGCGCCATAGAGTCCGTACGCCTGCGGTCGCCGCTCCACCTCCACCGACTCCGCGATCAGCGCCTGGGAGGCGGGCTCGTAGATCTCGTACGCCAGCCCGAGCAGCGTCGCGCCGATCAGTGCACCGGCGATCCCAGGGGACGCGGCGATGACCAGCTGGGCCACCGCGCAGGCGACGAGGCCCGCGACGATGGTCGGCCGGCGGCCCACCGTGTCGGCCATCCAGCCGCCGAGGAGCCTCGACGGGATGGTGGCGACACCGAAGGCCGTCACGACCGCACCGGCCGTGGCGAGCGAGGCCCCATGCACCTCGACCAGGGCGACCGCCATGAAGGCCATGGCGAACGAACCCAGCCGGTTGACCGCTCGGGCGATGACCAGCACGACGAGGGATCGCGGCCACCGTGCGCCTCGGTGACTGATCAATGGTTGAATGACGGTCATGGCTGAGACCGTAGGACCCGAACTCGTGACTGGTCAAATACATTTCGACAGTCACGTGCATACGGTGACCGAGCAGGCCTGCAAGCTCGTCAACGCGCTGACCCCGGGGCATGACGGCACCCGCCCGGTGCAGACCCCTCCCTCCGGCCGGCGGGCGCAGATCGTCAGCGACCTGCTGGCCCGTCCCGACTACCAGCCCCAGGTCGATGAGACCGATGCCGACGGCATGGTTGCGCTCGCCGAGTCCCTGCGCGTCGTTTTCGAGGCAGCGTCCGGCGGCGACCTCGACACCGCCGCCACCGCGGTCAACGCGCTCATGCGCGAGATGGGCTCGGTCCCACAGCTCGACCGGGCCCGCGGGGGAGGCTGGGCCCTGCACTTCCACGGCCGTGACCCCGGCCTCGTCATCGGCTGGGGCGCGGGAATCGCCGCCGGCCTCGCGCTGGCGATCGGCTCCGACCTGGCCGGCCGCCTCGGCGTCTGTCAGGCCGACCCGTGCGATCGCGTCTTCGTCGACACCTCCAAGAACGCCGGCCGGCGCTTCTGCTCCACCCGCTGCCAGAGCCGCGTGAAAGCGGCTGCCCATCGCGCCCGCCAGAAGTAGTCCGGGACGTTCTGGTCCCTCTACTGTCGAGTAATGGGCGAGAACGTCCCGAACTACCTCGGTGGCCGTGTGCGACCTTCGCGGTCGGTAGGGTCTGCGTCGTGCCAATGCCTGATGACTACTTCGTGACCCTTGGTGCGCTGCAGTCGGAGTTCGCGGCCGCGCTGAAGCAGGCCGACCCGGATGTGCCGGTTCCGTCCTGTGACGACTGGTCGATCGGCGATCTGGCCGATCATCTGGCCGGCGTGCACCACTGGGCGGCGGCGATGGCGCGCGGCGAGGACGAGGAGCCGCTGCCGGTGCCGTTGGACCTGGTCGTGGCCTATGAGGAGCAGGCGGCCGAGTTGCGCGAGACGCTCTCGGCGCTGGGGCCGGAGGCGACCGGCCGGATCCTCAACGGGCTGACCGAGGACGGCCGTGGGCCGGTCTCGTTCTGGTTCCGGCGTCAGGTGCACGAGACCCTGGTCCACCTCTGGGACATCCGTACTGCGCTCGGGCTCGACGCACCGGAGGCCACCCCGGAGCTCTGGGCCGACACGGTCGATGAGGTGCTGACCGTGATGTACCCGCGGCAGATCGCCCTGAAGCGCACGCGAAAGGTCGTCACCCGCATCGAGCTGACCGCGACCGACATCGACCAGACCTGGGCGATCGGCGCTCCGAACGCGGTGCAGAAGGTGTCCGTCACCGGATCCGCTCGTGACCTGGCGCTGCTCCTCTGGGGTCGTACGACGCCGCGGTCCGCCGACCTGACCGTCACTGGTGACGAGGCCGCCCTGGCCGAAGCGCTCTCACGTGCGCTCGTCCCGTAGCCGAGACTGTAGTCGGGTACGGTCGGCGCGGCCGGTCCAGTAGCCCACCCACACCGCTCCGGCGAGCGAGAAGAGCCCGAGTGCGACCGGAGCGGCGGCGATCGAGAAGACCGCGGCCAGACCGGAGACCAGGAGCGGCCCGCCGGTGCCGCCGAGGTCACCGCAGAGCCGCCAGCCGCCGAGGAACTGGGCTCGTCCGTCCTCCGGTGCGGCATCGGCGCCGAGCGTCATCACGATGCCCGAGCCGAGGCCGTTGCCGATGGCGATCAGCGCCATCACGGCACCCAGACTGAGCGCGTCGTGGGTGAGGGGGAGCAGCAGACATCCGAGGCCGACGGCGAGCACCACCGGGATCGCCACGACCTGGCGCCCGCGATGGTCGAGCAGCCAGCCGCCGGGGAGGGTGAGAGCGATGTCGACCAGCGCGGCCCCGGCGAAGAGCAGCGAGACCACCGAGGCCTCGAGATGGATGTGGTCGGCCCAGAGCGGGAGCAGGCCGGTGCGTACGGACCGGGAGATCCCGATGATCACCACCGCCACCCCGAGCGTGGCGAAGGTTCGGCGGTGGGTCCACAGCACGCTGCGTACGCTCAGATGCCCCTGCTCGCGAGATCGAGTCCGGCCGAGCTCGGGCATCCAGCCGCCGATCACCGCCGAGCACAGCGACATCGCGGCCGCGAACAGGAAGACCACGGGGAGGCCGAAGGCGTGGATGAGCCCGGCGCCGAGCAGCGGTCCGACGAAGACCCCGAGCCGGAACGACCCGCCCAGCAGCGACATCGCCCGCGCCCGGTGGGAGAGCGGGGTCGCGTCGATGAGGAAGCCCTGCCGCGCGATCAGGAACGCCGTCCAGCTCATCCCGCTCACGAACACGGCGATGGCGAGCACGGCGACCGAGCTGCTGAGGAACGCCACGGTCATCGCGACCGCGTCGAGAGCCCCGGCACCCATCAGCGTCCGCCGCTCGCCGATCCGGGCCACCAACGACCCGGCGGGCAACGAGGTGGCCAGCGACCCGATCCCGAGCAGCGCGACCACGAACGCGGCCGTCGACGCGTCCGCCCCCAGGTCGGAGGCCCGAAGCGCCAGGACCGGCATCACCGCGCCGTGCCCCATGGAACTGACGATCGAGGGCGCGTACGCCACCAGCGCGATGTCTCGGAACCGGAACTCCGTCGTCGTCTCCGTCGTCACCCCTTTACTCTGCCCGATTCGTTACCGAGGCTCACTATTTGTACGCCGACCGAGACGACCCGAGCGAGAGGTCAGCCCGGTCGGCCGAGACTGCCGCTTCGGCCGAGGATGGTCCTCGGCCCCGTTCCCGAAACCATTCGCCGATAGCCTGCCCGTATGGCGGAGCCTGGTTTGATCTGGAAATATGCCAAAAGGCATGGGCACTGCCCGCCCGGACAGTACGTGAGCTGTATCTGATGAGGGCCCAATTAACACGCTCCCGAATCATGTGGGAGTTGCTCTCAACAGGTGTCGATGATTCGGACGACCTCGCCATGTTTCGCAACATGCTGCGGCTGTTCTCGAAGCGACAGCTCAAGGACTTTCGGGGTCACCTAGACAGGACGCTCGAGACTGTGTCGGTGGTCGATATCGTCGATGACGCGGGTTGTTCCTATGTCGGGGATGCGAAGTTGGCTGCGGCAATGATGCTCTTGGCGAGCGGGCGGGACCGCACTGCGGAGGCGATCGCTGCTGGTGTGGTGACCGTTCCTGAGCCGGTGGAGCGGGGGCTTGATCTGATGGAGGTCTTGGAGGCGGAGACTGAAGAGCCTGAGCAAGATTGGGCCGACGGCAAGGTGATCTTCTCGGTTCCGGGTGTCACTGAGGTCGCCGCCCGTGCGCCTAACATCGCGCGCGGGTTTGAACGTGCGGAGGGGATCGTCGAAAGCGACAACGCGCTTCAGGCAGTCATTGACAGCGGCAAGGTCAAGTCGGTCTATGTCGAGATTTTCGCATGGCACATGGATGGCGCCGTTGAGGCTCCGAAGCTTTCCCGCCGTAACGGGCGGTGCAAGGTCTCTGCGGTGTTCGATCTCGATGTCCTCCCCGAAGACCGATCAGATGTGGGGATCGAGCTCGTCGTTGATCTTGTTCGCCAAGCCGGCGCTCGGTTCAAGTTGCCGGTTGCTGACCTGGTCAGCAGGCTCGAGCTGGCTGCCCAGGCAGCGCGCAACCAGTAGCAGACACCCGGATCGGGTCCCGGGAGTCGAGGGACGACCGGTGTGAGGGCGTGACCGCGCGAAACACGAAACGCCGAGACGTCACTCAGGTCGGCCGAGACGGCAACTCAGTGCCCACTCGGCCGACGCGAGCGACGCCTCGGCCGGGGTGAGTCACCAGCGGGAGTGGATGGCCTCGCGGAAGTGGGTGTCGTAGATCTGGCGTACGCCGGAGAGCAGCTCCTCGGAGAGCGCCGGCAGCGAGCCGGCGGCGGAGTTGGCGTGGGCCTGGGACGTCTTGCGGGCGCCGGGGATGACGGTGGTGACGCCGGGCTGCTGAGCGACCCAGGCGAGGGCGACCTGCGCGGGCGTCGCGCCCTCGGGGCCATGCTCGGTGGCTAGGGCGGCGAACTCCTGGGCGGCCTTGACCCCGGTGGCGTAGTCGACGCCGGAGAAGGTCTCACCGACGTCGAAGGCCTCGCCGTGGCGGTTGTAGGTGCGGTGGTCGTCGGCGGCGAAGGTGGTCGACTCCGAGTAGCGACCGGACAGCAGCCCGGAGGCCAGCGGCACCCGCGCGATGATCCCGACGCCGGCCTCCGCGGCCGCCGGAAGCACCAGATCCAGCGGCTTGAGCCGGAACGCGTTCAGGATGATCTGGACAGAGGCCACGTGGGGCCTCGCGATCGCGGCCAGGGCCTGATCGCAGGTCTCCACGCTGACGCCGTACGCAGCGATCACCCCTTCCGAGACCAGGGTCTCCAGCGCGTCATAGGTCGCCGAGGACTCGATCGTCTCCGTCGGCGGGCAGTGCAGCTGCACCAGGTCGATCGTGTCGACCCCGAGGTTGGTGCGCGAGCGATCGAGCCACTCACGGAAGGCGGCGAGCGTGTAGTTCGAGGGCACCTGGTCCACCCGGCGCCCCATCTTCGTGGCCACGAAGATCCCGTCGTGCGACCGCAGGAACCGCCCGATCACCTGCTCGCTCCGGCCGTCCCCGTAGACGTCGGCGGTGTCGAGGAAGGTCACCCCGTCGCCGACCGCCGCCTCGAGCACCGCCAGGGCATCCGACTCGCTGACCTCGCCCCAGTCGGCGCCGAGCTGCCAGGTGCCGAGACCGATGACCGACGCCGAGCGACCGATCCTTCCGAAGGTGTGGCTCTCCATGCGGCAAACGTACTGCCGTCCGCCGATTTGGCGGCACCCGGCGGCGTACGCATAATTGATGTCTGAAACCAGAGACCGCCGGTTGTCAGGTGCGCATGCACTCGATCGAAGGTTCCGCAGGATGCGGACGACCAGCGTAGGTGAAGAGCAAGACGAGATCGTACGTCACGCCCTGAGCCTGCGCTCGGGGCGTTTGTCATTCATGGGCCCTCACCGACGGAATCGATTCCCGGAAGAAGGAGACCCATGGCGCGGGCTGACAAGCAGGCTGCCGTTGCCGAGATCGCTGACGAGTTCAGCGCCTCGACCGGTGCCGTGCTGACCGAGTACCGCGGTCTCACCGTGGGCGAGCTGAAGACTCTTCGTCGCTCGCTCGGTGAGCACGCAAACTACGCCGTGGTCAAGAACACGCTGGCCAAGATCGCTGCCTCTCAGAGCGGCATCGAAGGCTTCGATGACCTGCTGACCGGCCCGACCGCGATCGCCTTCATCAAGGGTGACGTCGTCGAGGCGGCCAAGGGTCTGCGTGACTTTGCCAAGGCCAACCCCAACCTTGTCATCAAGGGCGGGTACCTCGACGGCAAGGCCATCGACGCTGCTGAGGTTGGCAAGCTTGCCGACCTCGAGTCGCGCGAGGTCCTGCTCGCCAAGCTTGCGGGCGCGTTCACCGCGTCGCTGTCGCAGGCTCTGTACGCCTTCAACGCTCTGCCCTCGAAGACCGCGCAGCTCGCTGCCGCTCTCGAGGCCAAGGCCGCGGAGGACCCCTCGATCCTCGCAGGTGGTGCCGCTGAGCCGGCTGCCGCCGAGGAGGCTCCGGCCGAGGCCTGATGGCCCCGGTCGTAACTAACCACCACCTGTAACCCGGCCCCGCTGCGTACTCACAGAAAAACGCACAGGGCCACCACGAAAGGAAATGCCATCATGGCGAAGCTCTCCACCGACGAGCTGCTCGACGCTTTCAAGGAGCTCACCCTCATCGAGCTCTCCGAGTTCGTCAAGGCCTTCGAGGACACCTTCGGTGTCACCGCTGCCGCTCCGGTCGCCGTTGCCGCTGCCGGCGCCCCGGGCGCCCCGGCCGCCGCCGCTGAGGAGGCCAAGGACGAGTTCGACGTCATCCTCGAGGCCGCTGGTGACAAGAAGATCAACGTCATCAAGGAGGTGCGCGCTCTGACCTCCCTCGGTCTGAAGGAGGCCAAGGAGCTCGTCGAGGGTGCCCCCAAGGCTGTCCTCGAGGCCGCCAACAAGGAGACCGCTGACAAGGCGAAGGAGGCCCTCGAGGCCGCCGGCGCCACGGTCACCGTCAAGTGATCTGAGGGCTTCGGCCCTTGAGCCCGGGTTCGGCGGATTCCGCCGGGCCCGGGCTTTCTCTACATTGCGGAAACAGTTCCGCAACAGATCGGGCAAGCTGCAGCGCAGTGCTCCGATCGTTCAAGCCGCGGGTTGCTACTCCTGAGTAGCCACTCGCGGTTTGTTTCGTTATCTTGAACACACGCCGGGCGTGAAGGGTCGCAATCCGACCGTCGACGTTTTGGCCGGGGGAGTCCGTCTCGGGTGGTGATCACCGTCATCGTTCGCAGGCCACTATGGTTTACAAAAGTGTGACGCGTGTCGCGGAAAGTGCGTAACCCCCGTCACACTCTGCCGTTAGTCGGGCAGTGGGGACTTGAGGGAGACCCCCACGCGAACAGGAAGGGAGCCGGCCCGGATGGGTGTAGACGTAAAGATCGAAGGGCTGACCAAGAGCTTTGGTAAGCAGCTCATCTGGAAAGATGTCTCGTTGACCCTGCCTGCGGGCGAGATCAGCGTGATGCTGGGTCCGTCCGGCACGGGCAAGTCGGTGCTCCTCAAGACTCTGATCGGTCTGATCAAGCCCGACACGGGCTCCGTGGTCATCGAGGGCGTCGACATCGCCAGCTGCTCGGAGCGAGACCTCTACGAGGTTCGCAAGCTGTTCGGCGTGCTGTTCCAGGACGGCGCCATGTTCGGTTCCATGGACCTCTTCGACAACGTCGCGTTCCCGCTTCGTGAGCACACGAAGAAGAGCGAGTCCGAGATCCGCAACATCGTCATGGAGAAGATGGACCTGGTCGGTCTCATCGGCGCCGAGAACAAGCTCCCCGGCGAGATCTCCGGTGGTATGCGCAAGCGTGCCGGTCTGGCGCGTGCTCTGGTCCTCGACCCCGAGATCCTGCTGATCGACGAGCCCGACTCGGGTCTTGACCCGGTGCGTACGGCCTTCATCAACCAGCTCTTCATCGACCTGAACGCGCAGATCGACGCGACCTTCCTGATCGTCACCCACGACATCAACTCGACGCGTACGGTCCCGGACAACATCGGCCTGCTCTACCACAAGCACCTGGCGATGTACGGGCCCCGCGAGATGCTGCTGAGCTCCGAGGAGCCGGTGGTGCGGCAGTTCCTCAACGCCCAGACGATCGGCCCGATCGGCATGTCCGAGGAGAAGGACGCCGACGAGCTGGCCGCCGAGAAGGACATGGGTCTGCCGCCGCTGCCGCCGATCCCGATGCAGCTCGAGCCGTCCAACGGCATCCCGCGCAAGTACCAGCGTCCCCCCGGCGCTTGGTGCCGAGAGAACGGTGTCACCCCGCCGCCGGGATCGTTCCAGGCAGACGCGGCCATGGCCCCCGGCGGCGTGAAAGCAGCAGATCCCACAGAGGCTCCTTACTGATGTCATCTCTGACCGCCGCCAGGGTCCTGAAACCGATCGGGACCGCTGGCTCGCTCTTCGCGTTCGGTCTGGACGTGGGGCGCGCCGTGTTCCGGCGCCCCTTCCAGTTCCGAGAGTTCATCCAGCAGGCGTGGTTCATCGCGTCAGTGACGATCGTCCCGACCGCGCTGGTCGCGATCCCCTTCGGCGCGGTCATCGCGCTGCAGGTCGGTGGCCTCGTGGCCCAGTTCGGTGCGCAGTCCTTCGTCGGGTCGGCCGCGGTCCTCGCGGTCGTCCAGCAGGCTGCCCCGATCGCGACCGCGCTGCTGGTCGCGGGCGCCGGTGGCTCGGCGATCGCCGCCGACCTCGGCGCTCGGAAGATCCGTGAAGAGCTCGACGCCATGATGGTTCTGGGCATCGACCCGATCCAGCGGCTGGTGGTCCCGCGGGTTCTCGCCTGCATGATGATCGCGGTCTTCCTCAACGGCCTGGTCTCGATCGTCGGCGTCATGGGCGGGTACGTCTTCAACGTCATCATCCAGGGCGGCACTCCGGGTGCCTACCTGGCCAGCTTCACCGCGCTCGCGCAGATGGCCGACCTGTGGCAGGGCCTCGCGAAGGCTCTCGTGTTCGGTCTGATCGCGGCGATCGTGGCTTCGTACATGGGCATGAACGCCGGCGGCGGCCCCAAGGGCGTCGGTGACGCCGTGAACCAGTCGGTCGTCATCACGTTCCTGCTGCTGTTCATCGTGAACTTCGTGATGTCTGCGATCTTCCTGCAGATCATCCCGAGCAAGTCCGGATAGGAGGCGAGACGGATGGCAAACCTCAAAGCGATCTACGAGAAGCCCGCCAAGAGCCTCGACCACCTCGGTGACGAGCTCGGCTTCTACCTGCGCGCGATCTCGTGGTTCCCGCGCACACTGAGGCGCTACAAGAAGGAGATCCTCCGGATCCTCGCCGAGGTCACCCTCGGCTCGGGGGCGCTGGCCGTCATCGGCGGCACCGTCGGCGTGATCCTGGCGATGACCTTCTTCACCGGTGCCCAGGTCGGCCTCTCGGGCTACACCGCCCTCGACCAGCTCGGCACCTCGGCGTTCTCCGGCTTCGTGTCGGCCTACTTCAACACCCGCGAGATCGCGCCGCTGGTCGCCGGCATCGCGCTCGCGGCGACGGTCGGCTGCGGCTTCACCGCCCAGCTGGGCGCGATGCGCATCTCCGAAGAGGTGGATGCCCTCGAGGTCATGGCGATCCCGTCGCTGCCGTTCCTGGTGACCACCCGGATGATCGGCGGCCTGATCGCGATCGTGCCGCTCTACGTGGTCGGCCTGCTCTCCTCCTACGTCGCCACCCGGTTCACGGTGATCCTCTTCTACGGCCAGAGTGCGGGCACGTACGACCACTACTTCAACACGTTCCTGCCGCCCATCGACGTGCTGTGGTCCTTCGGCAAGGTGCTGATCTTCGCCGTCGTCGTGATCCTGATCCACTGCTACCACGGCTACAACGCCTCCGGCGGCCCCGCAGGGGTCGGTGTCGCGGTCGGTAAGGCGGTGCGTACGAGCATCGTCGCCGTCTCCGTGCTCGACCTGATGCTCTCGATGGCGATCTGGGGCAGCACGACGACAGTGAGGTTGGCGGGATGACTCAGACACTCGCTCGCGACGAGGTCCATCACGACCTGCCCACGCCGCACAAGAGAAGCGCCGTGGCGCTCGCCTGGGGCCGGCAGAAGGGCAAGATCCTCGGGATCCTCTTCCTCGCGCTGCTCCTGGCCGCGCTCGTCCTGACCTGGGCGCAGTTCACCAACCGGTTCGGACAGTACGAGGAGATCACCCTCAAGGCCGACCGCATCGGTCTTCAGCTCCCCGAGCGTGCCGACGTGAAGGTCCGTGGCCTGATCGTCGGTGAGGTCCTCGAGATGAAGCCCACCGACGAGGGTGCCGAGCTGACCCTGGGGCTGTTCCCCGAGGAGATCAGCAAGGTCCACCCGGACGTGACCGGCGCGATCCTCCCGAAGACCCTCTTCGGCCAGAAGTACGTCTCGCTGGTCCCGCCCGACACCGACTTCACCGAGCCGATCAAGGCCGGTGCGGTCATCGAGAAGACCAAGATGGCCACCGAAGTCCAGGCCGTGCTGCGTGACCTCTACCCGCTGCTGCGGACGATCCAGCCGGCCGACCTCAACAACACGCTCAACGCGCTCGCCACCGCGCTCGAGGGTCGCGGCGACAAGCTCGGAGAGTCGCTCGACACCCTCGACTCTTACCTGAAGCGGCTGAACCCCGAGATCCCGGCGCTGATCGAGGACCTCGAGCTCGCCACCGAGGTCTCCGGCACCTACCAGGCCGTGCTTCCGGAGATCGGTCAGATCCTGCGCAACACCATCGTCACCGCGACCACGCTCGAGGACCGCGAGGTGGAGCTCAAGAGGATGCTGACCGACGTCACCGCGTTCTCCAACACCGCCGACAAGTTCCTCGACGACAACGGCGACACGCTGATCCAGGTCGGCGAGGTCGGTCGGCCGGTCACCCAGACGCTGGCCCGTTACGCCCCGATGTTCCCGTGCCTCATCGGCGGCATGGACATCCTGACCGACGAGTTCACCGAAGTGTTCCGCAACAACACCGTCCACATCACGCTGGAGACGCTGCCGCACCAGGCGCGTCCCTACTCGACCAAGGACAAGCCGCGCTACGGCGAGGACAGCGGGCCCTACTGCGGCGAGATGCCGAACGCGTCCTGGAGCCAGAAGAAGCCGTTCGCGCCGTTCCCCAACAAGAACGACGGCGTCGACGAGCCCACCGGAAAGGGTGTCATGCGCTCCGCCACCGGGACGACCGGCTACTCGGCCCTGTCCTACGTCGGTACGTCGGCCGAGACCGATGTCATCAACGAGCTGTTCGCCCCGGGCATGGGCATGACCGCCAGCGAGGTCCCGGACCTCGGCGGGCTGCTGCTCGGCCCGGCCGCACGCGGAGCTGAGGTGACGTACGAATGAGCGCAGTGAAGCTCTTCGACGCCAAGACCTTCCAGGACTTCTGGAAGCTGGTGATCTTCGTGATCGTCACGACGCTGGCCACCGGCCTGCTCGCGATCACGATCGGCAACGTGACCTTCGGGCAGACCGATGAGTACAAGGCCGTCTTCACCGACGTCACCGGTGTGAACAAGGGCGACGACGTACGCATCTCCGGGGTCAAGGTCGGCTCGGTCAAGGGCATCGAGATCTCCGACGATGCCCGCAGCGCCGTGGTCACCTTCACGGTCGACAGCGCGCAGCAGATCGCGACCACGACCGAGGCGACGATCAAGTACCGCAACCTGATCGGCCAGCGCTACCTCGCGCTGACCAACCAGCTGGTGGGCGACGCCTCCGCGATGCAGGAGGGCCAGACCATCCCGGTCGGGCAGACCCACCCGGCGCTCGACCTGACGGTGCTCTTCAACGGGTTCAAGCCGCTCTTCCAGGCGCTGTCGCCCAACGACGTCAACACCCTGTCCTACGAGATCGTCCAGGTCTTCCAGGGCGAGGGCGGCACGCTGGAGAGCCTGCTCTCCCACACCGCCTCGTTGACCTCGACGCTGGCCGAGAAGGACCAGGTCATCAACGCCCTGATCGACAACCTCACCGAGGTGCTCGAGCACGTGGGCGACCGCGAGAAGGAGCTCTCCAGCCTGATCGTGACCTTCCGCGACTTCGTCGGCGGTCTCAACAACGACCGCGAGGCGATCCTCGGCTCCCTGGACCAGATCTCGGCGCTCTCCGTGGAGACCGCCGACCTGGTGCACGAGGCGAAGGACCCGCTGCTGGAGGACCTGCGGCAGGCCCGGAGGTTCTCCGACGAGGTGGCCAAGGACAAGCGCCAGCTCGACGACGCCCTCGAGCTCCAGCCGATCAAGCTGGACAAGATCGGCGCGACGGCCAGCTACGGCGGTTGGTTCAACTTCTACCTGTGCGGTCTGCGAGGCACGATCCGCGACCCTGAGGGCAAGGACCTCGAGATTCCGCTCTACGAGCCCGGTCAAGCGAGGTGCAACCTCGGATGATTCCCTTCCGCGAACGTAACCCAGTCAAGATCGGCGCCGTCTCGATCGCCGTCCTCGCCATGCTGATGGTGATGGCGTTCAAGGCCGACAGCCTGCCGCTGATCGGTGGTGGCACCACCTACTACGCCAACTTCTCCGAGGCCGGTGGCCTCAAGACCGGCGACGAGGTCCGGGTGGCCGGCGTCCGGGTCGGCAAGGTCGACTCGATCGAGCTCGACGGCAACCAGGTCAAGGTCGGCTTCAAGATCCGCGAGAAGGTCAACTTCGGTGAGAACTCCGGAGCCGGCGTACGCGTGAAGACGCTGCTCGGCGACATGTTCCTCGAGCTGCAGCCGGCCGGAGAGGGCCAGATGAAGGCGGGAGCCACCATCCCGGTGGACCGCACGGAGTCTCCCTACGACGTGGTCGAGGCCTTCGAGGGCCTGGCCGACACCTCCGCCAACATCGACAAGGACCAGCTCGCCGCGGCGCTCACCACGCTCGCCGACCTGACCCGGTCGACGCCGGAGGAGTTCCAGGCCGCCCTCACCGGCGTCTCCGACCTCTCCCGCAACCTGGCCGCGAAGGACGAGCGCATCGAGTCGCTGCTCACCCAGCTCGACCGGGTGACGAAGGTGCTCGACGAGCGCGATGAGGACCTGATCACGCTGATGAACGACGCCAACCAGCTCTTCGCTGCGTTGGTCGAGCGGCGCGAGGCGGTCCACAACCTGCTGATCTCGACCCAGCTGCTCTCGAAGGAGCTCTCCCAGCTGGTCGACGACAGCCGTGCCGACCTCAAGCCGGCGCTGGAGAGCCTCGACGTGATCCTCGACGTCTTCACGAAGAACGAGGAGAACCTCGAGAAGTCCCTGCGGCTGATGGCGCCGTTCTACAAGGTCTTCAACAACACCCTGGGCAACGGCCCCTGGTGGGACACCTACATCCAGAACATGCCTCCCGTCCCGGCTCTCACTGGGAGGACCCCGTGAACAAGATCATCGTTCCGATCATCATCGGTGCTCTCGTCCTCGGGGTCGGGGCCTGGGCGCTGGTCCGCGACACCGGTGAGAAGACGCTCGTGGCGCACTTCCCGCGCACGGTCTCGCTCTACGAGGGCAGCGACCTGCGCGTGCTCGGCGTCGCCGTCGGCAAGGTGACCTCGGTCGAGCCGAACGGCACCGACGTCAAGGTCACCCTGGAATACAAGGGCGACGTCGACCTGCCCGCGGACGCCAAGGCCGTGATCATCTCGCCGTCGATCGTCGGCGACCGCTACGTCCAGGTCACGCCGGCCTACGACGGCGGCAAGAAGCTGGCCGACGGTGCGGTGCTGAGCACCGACAAGACCTCGGTCCCGGTCGAGCTCGACCAGATCTACTCCAGCGTCGACGACCTCGTGGTTGCGATCGGTCCCGACGGAGCCAACAAGAACGGCGCCCTCACCGACCTGCTGCAGCAGACCGCGAAGAACCTCGGCGGCCAGGGCGAGAAGATCAACTCGACCGTCGGCGACCTCGGCAAGCTGACCAAGGTGCTCGACAACCGCGACGAGCAGTTCTTCGACTCGGCCGAGCAGCTCGAGGGCTTCATCGGCACGCTCGCCGAGAACGACAAGACCGTACGCGACTTCGCCCAGGCGCTCGCCGAGGTCTCGTCGATGCTGGAGGGTGAACGCGAAGAGCTCGCCGCGTCGATGAAGAACCTCTCGGTGGCGCTGAACAAGGTGACCCAGTTCGTCCGGGACAACAAGGCGATCCTGCGCGAGGACATCCAGAGCCTCAACCGGATCGGCAAGGTCCTCGTGAAGCAGCGCAAGGCGCTCGACGAGAGCCTCCGGACCGCTCCGCTGGCGCTCAACAACCTTGGCCTGGCCTACAACCCGGAGACCGCCACGCTCGACACCAACGCCAACATCACCATGATCCTCGACGAGATCATCGAGAACCCGGCCTCGTTCCTGTGCAGCCTCGTGGACCAGGCGACCGACGGCAGCAGCGCCGAGATCTGCTCGCAGATCCGGCAGGTGCCGGGCCTGAACCGCTCCGCGGCAATCGGTCTCGGCACCGGTTCGTCCTATGGAGTGCCTTATGACATGTCCCTCGGCGGCCTGGTGGAGGTGAAATGATGACGACGACGATGAAGCGCGCTGTCCAGGCGTTCGTCGGTGTGGTCGCCGGCGCCCTGATGCTGACCGGCTGTGGCACCTTCTCGGTCTATGACCTCCCGCTCCCGGGCGGCGTGGACGCCGGTGACGACGCGATCTCGGTCACCGCGCAGTTCGAGGACACCCTCGACCTGGTGCCCCAGTCGACCGTCAAGCTCGAGGACATCGACGTCGGCAAGATCAACAAGATCTGGCTCGACGACGGCGTCGCCACCGTCGAGATGCTGCTGAAGAAGGACGTCAGCCTGCCGAGCAACGCCCGTGCGTCGATCCAGCAGACCTCCCTGCTGGGCGAGAAGTTCGTCTCGCTGGAGCGGCCGGCCGAGCCCGATTCGACCAAGCTCGCCGACGGCTCGACCATCCCGCTGTCGCAGACCGGCCGCAACCCGGAGATCGAAGAGGTCTTCAGTGCGCTGAGCCTGCTGCTCAACGGTGGTGGCGTCGCTCAGCTGAAGACGATCTCGACCGAGCTCAACAAGGCGCTCGCCGGCCGTGAGGACTCCGCCCGCTCCGTACTCCACCAGGTGGAGAAGCTGGCGCGCGACCTCGACAACAACAAGGAGAAGATCGTCGCGGCCATCGAGGCGCTCGATGCGCTGGCGAAGGCCACCAACGCGCAGATGGGCTCCATCGACGCCGCCCTCGACGAGCTGCCCTCGGCGATCTCCAGCATCGACAAGCAGCGCGCCGACCTGGTCAAGATGCTCAAGGCCCTGGAGCGGCTCGGAGACACCGGGGTACGTGTCATTCGGGCGTCCAAGGACAACACCATCGGCATCATCAAGGACCTCAGGCCGGTCCTGTCGAACCTGGCCGACTCCGGCGACGACTTCGTCCGGGCGATGAACACGATCCTCACCTATCCGTTCGTCGACGCGGCGGTCGGTGGTTCGCCGCAGGCGGCGCGCAACCTGCACATGGGTGACTTCGTCAACCTCGACGTCACCGTCGACCTCAACCTCGACACGCTGCTCCAGAACGCGCCTCGGGTCGGCAGCACCGTCTGCTGGGGTCTCGAGGAGATCAACCGGAAGCTCAAGACGTATCCGGACGAGGAGACGGCTCTCGACTGGCTCAACAACCTCACGAACGTCTGCAAGGACGGCGGGCTGGCCAGCGCCATCGACACCTGCCAGGAGGTGCTGACCGGACAGTCGTCCTCGGCGCCCCAGGCGTGCGTGACGGGCGTGCTGGGTTCGATCGGGAAGACCCTCGACGGCCTGCTCGGGCTCGGCGCTCCCTCGTCCAACGGCGGGAGCACCACCGACGACGGCTCCGGGTGCGTACTGCTCCTGTTCTGCCGTGCCGGTGCGACACCGGGGACACATGCGGTGACGTACGACGAGCTGAGCAAGGAGCTCGACCCGGGGCTGACCTCGCTGATGATCCCCGCGCTGAGCACCTCGAGCAACACTCATCAGGAGGGCGTCTCATGATCACCCGCCGTACGAAGATGCAGCTGATGGTCTTCTTGCTGATCACCCTCGTCGGGGTCAGCTTCGTCGGTGCGCGCTACGCCCGCCTGGGGTCCCTGTTCGTCAAGGACCACTACGTCGTGATGGCCCACTTCGAGCAGTCCGGCGGCATCTACGAGGACGCCGAGGTCGACTACCGAGGCGTGAAGATCGGCCAGGTCGGTGAGCTGGTGCTCAACCGCAGCGGCGTCGACGTGACCCTGAAGATCGACAAGGGGTGGAAGGACAAGATCCCGGCCGACAGCCTCGCCGTGGTCGGCAACCGCTCCGCCGTCGGTGAGCAGTACGTCGAGCTGCAGCCGCAGTCGAAGGGTGGGCCCTACCTCGAGGACGGCTCCGAGATCGCTCGCGCCGCGACGACCACGCCGCTGCCGACCGAGAAGCTCCTCGAGGACGTCACCACGACGGTGAACTCGGTCGACCAGAAGGCGCTCACCACGACGATCGACGAGCTCGGCAAGGGTTTCGCCGGCACCGGTCAGGACCTGCAGACCATCATCGACACCGGCACCGCCTTCGTGGAGACCGCCGACCAGAACTTCGCCCTCACCACGCAGCTGATCCGGGACAGCAACACGGTCCTCCAGGGCCAGCTGGACAGCAGCTCGGCGATCAAGTCGTTCGCGACCGACCTGGAGCTGTTCACCGGCACCCTGGCCGGCTCCAACAAGGACCTGATCAGGCTGATCGAGAGTGGCTCGGCCAGCTCGATCGAGCTGCGGCAGTTCCTGGAGCAGAACGACGTGGAGATCAGCGAGCTCCTCAACGAGGTGCTGGTGACCGGCAAGGTCGTCCGGAAGAACCTGCCGGGCGTCAGGCACCTGCTCTCGATCTTCCCGGTCGTCGTCGAGGGCAGCTTCGCGGTCGTCGACGTCGGCCACCCCGGTCTGGCGCAGGCCCACTTCGGGTTGGCGCTGACCACTCAGGCGCCGTGCAAGAAGGGCTACGAGAGCACGAAGAAGCGCAGCCCGCTGGACCTGCAGAGCCGTCCGTTCAACACGGAGGTCTCCTGCACCGAGGACCCGAGCAAGTCGAACCCCCGTGGCTCCAGCCAGGTTCCGCGTGCGGCCGTCGGCGGCACCGCCTCGATCGCCAGCTTCGACCCGGACACCGGCGAGCTCACCTGGGGCGAGGCCGAGGAGACCACGGTGTCGACCGCGGCTCCCGCCTCCTACGGTGAGGACGCCTGGAAGTGGCTCTACCTGCAGCCGATGGAGACCGAGTAGCCGGACCCCTGACCACCACGCAGCCGACCGGGGTCGGGGCCCGAAGTGCTGCCGCATCGACCGACTCGCCCGCGGCGTACGGTGTTGATGCTTGGAAATGGCTCCTGGAGCCGCTGACCACAGAGAGTGATCCGTCTTGAGCACCACGACCGACCCCGGACCCGACACGGAGACCGGCGCAGAGACCGACCAGGCGACCGCGAACCGGGGCGCACTGCTCCGCTGGGGCGTCCTGGCCCTGCTGATCGCCGTGATCCTGGCTGCCGTCGGCTACGTCGGCTGGCAGCTGACCCGCGGCGCCGACGAGTCGGTGGTGAGCCAGCGCGAGCAGGTGATGGCGGCTGCCGACAAGTTCGTCGGCCGGGTCAACACCTACGGTCCCGAGGACGTCGGCAGCGACAAGAAGACGATGCCGAAGTATCGCGAGCGGGTGGGTGAGCTGCTGACCCCGAAGTTCGAGAAGAGCTTCCTGGGCAACGTCGCCTTCGCCGAGGCCACCGTCGTCCAGCAGGGCGTCGGTCGCACCACGAGCGTGCACAGCACGGGCGTCGCCGGCCTCGATGAGGACAGCGCGACCGTGCTCGTCGTCGCCGAGCTCGCGATCAGCTACCCGAAGTCCGAGGGCTCCGAGGAGCGCGTCGAGGCGGCGCGTCAGCTCGCCCGGACGGAGGTGGAGCTGGTGAAGCAGAACGGGAAGTGGCTGGTCGACGACTGGTACCCCGCCGAGGAAGCTCCTACTTCGGAAAGCAGCGAAGGGGTGACACCATGAGTTCCACGATGACTAGTCCGACCTGGTACGACCTGCTCGACGTCGAGCCCGATGCCGCCACCGACGACATCCGCGCGGCGTGGAAGTCCGCGATCGCCGACCTGGACCCCACCGACCGCCGCTTCCGCACCCTCAACGATGCCGCCGCGGTCCTGCTGGACGAGAAGAAGCGGGCCGCGTACGACGCGGAGCTGGCCGCTCTCGAGGAGGCTGCGGTCGAGGACGAGGACGAGGACGAGGACGAGGACCGCGAGGCCGACGAGGAGACCGCCGACGCCGACGTGGCAGCCGACGCAGCTGACGACGACGAGCCTGCCGACGAGGAGCTCGACGCCGAGGAGAGTGCGGCCACCGGACGTACGCTGCCGCTGCTCCCGACGTGGGGGCTGGTCGCGGCCGGCGCCCTCGCCCTGGCTGCGGTCGTCGCTGCCGGCGTGGTCTTCTTCGGGCAGGAGAAGGTCAGCACCGTCGCCAACAACAACGTCACGACCAGCACCGTCGAGGGTGCGGTGGGCAAGCAGATCACCCGCAACCACAAGCTCCTCGTCGAGGAGCAGGGCGGTGAGGCGCTCGAGGCGGCCAAGAAGGCCGTCGTCCCGTTGCTGTCCTACGACTACAGCAAGATGGACGAGTCGAAGAGCAAGGCTCACGACGTGATGACGAAGGACTACCGCGAGGACTACGACCGGCTCTTCGCGGTGCTCGTCGACAACGTCCCCGAGACGAAGACCGTGGTGAAGACGCTCGCCCCGGTCGACGCCGGCGTCATTCGGGTCTCCGAGGACACCGTGCAGATCCTCGTGCTGGTCGACCGTCAGGTCACCAACGCCCAGCGGAGCACCCCGATCGGCTACCAGGAGTACGCGATGCTCACGATGGCCAAGGTCGGCGACGAGTGGCTGGTCGACAAGGTCGAGACGCAGCCGAGCCAGGACTAGGTCCGAGCTGACCTGGCCTTCCAGGCTTTTGCGCTACCTGTCAAGTGATTGGAATAACTTTTCCGTGGGTCGGACCGATTGGCGCGGATGCTTGACCCGGGGGGCCGATGGGGCGCATGATCATCCGCGATGCTCGACAATGGCACTGCACCGACAACGCCGACGCTCGAGCGCCGCAGGTGTGAATGAAGGTACGCCGGACTTATAATTGGGCCCGGTGTTGTGAAGTGCGCTTTTGTGCCGTACTATGGCGCTTTGCGCATGCCTTCATATGCCCCTCAGCCTGCCCGGTGGCTGTTCGGTGGTCGGCAGCGCGAATCCACCTGCGAACCTTGTCGAAGGATTCCTCTTGGCCGCGCGCACCTCGTCGGGTGACTCCACCCCTCGCCGCATCTCTTTCGCTAAGATCTCAGAGCCTCTCGAGCTTCCCAAGCTCCTCGCCCTCCAGACCGACAGCTTCGACTGGCTGATCGGTAACGAGCGCTGGCAGGAGCAGGTCGCCGCCCGCGAAGCAGCGGGGGAGGACGTGTCTCACAAGTCCGGTCTACAGGAGATCTTCGAGGAGATCTCCCCGATCGAGGACTTCTCGGAGACGATGTCCCTCTCGTTCGAGAGCCCTGTCTTCTACGACCCCAAGTACACCGTCGAGGAGTGCAAGGAGAAGGACTTCACCTACTCCGCGCCTCTCTATGTCTCGGCGGAGTTCACCAACAACGACACCGGTGAGATCAAGGGCCAGACGGTCTTCATGGGCGACTTCCCGCTCATGACCGAACAGGGCACCTTCGTCATCAACGGCACCGAGCGTGTTGTCGTCTCGCAGCTCGTCCGGTCCCCGGGCGTCTACTTCGAGCGCACCGCCGACAAGACGTCCGACAAGGACATCTACACCGCCAAGCTGATCCCCAGCCGCGGCGCCTGGCTCGAGTTCGAGATCGACAAGCGCGACCTGGTCGGCGTCCGTCTCGACCGCAAGCGCAAGCAGAACGTCACGGTGCTGCTCAAGGCCCTCGGCTGGACCAACGAGCAGATCCGCGAGGAGTTCGGCGAGTACGAGTCGATGATGCTGACCCTCGAGAAGGACAGCACCACCGCTCAGGACGACGCGCTGCTCGACATCTACCGCAAGCTGCGCCCGGGCGAGCCCCCGACGCGTGAGGCCGCGCAGACGCTGCTGAACAACTACTACTTCAACCCGAAGCGCTACGACACCGCCAAGGTCGGTCGCTACAAGGTCAACAAGAAGCTCGGTCTGACCGAGGCCTTCGACCAGCAGACCCTGACCGTCGACGACATCGTCGCGACGATCAAGTACGTCGTGGCGCTCCACGACGGGCGTACGCAGCTCGACATGCCGCAGGGCACGATCGACATCGCCGCCGACGACATCGACCACTTCGGCAACCGCCGCATGCGTACGGTCGGCGAGCTGATCCAGAACCAGCTGCGTACGGGCCTTGCTCGTATGGAGCGCGTGGTGCGCGAGCGGATGACGACCCAGGACGTCGAGGCGATCACGCCGCAGTCACTGATCAACATCCGTCCCGTGGTCGCTGCGCTGAAGGAGTTCTTCGGCACCTCGCAGCTGTCGCAGTTCATGGACCAGAACAACCCGCTCGCGGGCCTGACGCACAAGCGGCGTCTGTCGGCTCTCGGGCCGGGTGGTCTCTCCCGTGACCGCGCCGGCATGGAGGTCCGAGACGTCCACCCGTCGCACTACGGCCGGATGTGTCCGATCGAGACCCCTGAAGGTCCCAACATCGGTCTGATCGGTTCGCTGGCCTCCTTCGGCCGGATCAACCCGTTCGGCTTCGTCGAGACGCCCTACCGCAAGGTCGAGAACGGTGTCGTCACCGACAAGATCGACTACCTGACCGCCGACGACGAGGACCGCTACGTCATCGCGCAGGCCAATGCGGCCGTCGACGAGAACATGAAGTTCGCGACCGAGCGCGTGCTGGTCCGCCAGCGCGACGGTGAGGTCTCCGAGCTCCTGGCCGACGAGGTCGACTACATCGACGTCTCGCCGCGCCAGATGGTGTCGGTCGCGACCGCGCTGATCCCGTTCCTCGAGCACGACGACGCCAACCGTGCGCTCATGGGCGCCAACATGCAGCGTCAGGCGGTGCCGCTGGTCCGCAGCGACTCGCCGCTGGTCGGCACGGGCATCGAGTACCGCGCGGCTGTCGACGCCGGTGACGTGCTCGTCGCGAAGAAGGCCGGTGTGGTCAAGGAGGTCTCCTCCGACCTGATCGAGACCCTCAACGACGACGGCACCTACACCTCGTACAAGCTCGCGAAGTTCGAGCGCTCCAACCAGGGCAACTGCGTCAACCAGCAGCCGCTGGTCGACGAGGGCGCCCGGGTCGAGGTCGGCTCCCCGCTGGCCGACGGTCCGGCGACCCAGGGTGCCGAGATGGCGCTGGGTGCCAACCTCCTGGTCGCCTTCCAGTCGTGGCAGGGCCACAACTACGAGGACGCGATCATCCTCTCCCAGCGTCTGGTGCAGCAGGACTACCTCACCTCGATCCACATCGAGGAGCACGAGGTCGATGCCCGCGACACCAAGCTGGGTCCGGAGGAGATCACCCGGGACATCCCGAACGTCTCCGAGGAGATGCTGGCCGACCTCGACGAGCGCGGCATCATCCGCATCGGCGCAGAGGTCACCACCGGTGACATCCTGGTCGGCAAGGTCACCCCGAAGGGCGAGACCGAGCTGACCCCGGAGGAGCGCCTGCTCCGCGCGATCTTCGGTGAGAAGGCGCGCGAGGTCCGCGACACCTCGATGAAGGTTCCGCACGGCGAGGAGGGCACCGTCATCGGTGTCCGCGTCTTCGACCGTGAGGAGGGCGACGAGCTGCCCCCGGGCGTGAACCAGCTGGTTCGGGTCTACGTGGCGCAGAAGCGCAAGATCTCCGTGGGTGACAAGCTCGCCGGCCGTCACGGCAACAAGGGCGTCATCGCGAAGATCTTGCCGGTCGAGGACATGCCGTTCATGGAGGACGGCACCCCGGTCGACGTTCTGCTCAACCCGCTCGGTGTTCCGCGTCGTATGAACATCGGACAGGTCCTGGAGCTCCACCTCGGCTGGCTCGCCAAGCAGGGCTGGGACCTCAACCTCTCCGAGGACCCCGAGGACAGCGCCTGGAAGCAGCGCCTCATCAAGATCCACGCCGACAAGGCCGACCCGGGCACCAAGGTGGCCACCCCGGTCTTCGACGGTGCGCGTGAGGACGAGATCACCGGTCTGCTCAGCGCGACCCTTCCCAACCGGGACGGTCGGCGTGTGGTCGGCACCGACGGCAAGGCCCGCCTCTTCGACGGTCGCTCCGGCGAGCCGTTCCCGGAGCCGGTGGCCGTGGGCTACATGTACATCCTGAAGCTGCACCACCTGGTCGACGACAAGATCCACGCGCGTTCGACCGGTCCGTACTCGATGATCACCCAGCAGCCGCTCGGCGGTAAGGCCCAGTTCGGTGGCCAGCGCTTCGGTGAGATGGAGGTCTGGGCGATGGAGGCGTACGGCGCCGCCTACGCCCTCCAGGAGCTCCTCACCATCAAGTCGGACGACGTGCCCGGCCGTGTGAAGGTGTACGAGGCGATCGTCAAGGGCGAGAACATCCCCGACTCGGGTATCCCGGAGTCGTTCAAGGTTCTCGTCAAGGAGATGCAGTCGCTGTGCCTGAACGTCGAGGTGCTGAGCCAGGACGGTTCGGCGATCGAGCTTCGTGACGCGGAGGAAGACGTCTTCCGCGCCGCCGAGGAGCTCGGCATCGACCTCTCCCGTCGCGAGCCCTCTTCCGTAGAGGAAGTCTGACGAGCGGGAGGTACGCCCCCGGGCGTACCTCCCCTCCCTCAGTCCCCTTTGAACTTTCCAAGAACTAACGAAGGAACTGGAAGCCACCGTGCTCGACGTCAACTTCTTCGATCAGCTCAAGATCGGCCTGGCCACCGCGGACGAGATCCGCGCGTGGAGCCACGGCGAGGTCAAGAAGCCTGAGACCATCAACTACCGCACGCTCAAGCCCGAGCGTGACGGCCTCTTCTGCGAGAAGATCTTCGGTCCCACCCGGGACTGGGAGTGCTACTGCGGCAAGTACAAGCGCGTGCGCTTCAAGGGCATCATCTGTGAGCGCTGTGGCGTCGAGGTCACCCGCTCCAAGGTACGCCGCGAGCGGATGGGCCACATCGAGCTCGCCGCCCCGGTGACCCACATCTGGTACTTCAAGGGCGTTCCGTCGCGGCTGGGCTACCTGCTCGACCTCGCTCCGAAGGACCTGGAGAAGGTCATCTACTTCGCTGCGTACATGATCACCTCGGTCGACGAGGACTCGCGTCACCGCGACCTGTCCTCGCTCGAGGCCAAGGTCGACCAGCAGCGCAAGATGCTGACCGGCCGGCTCGACGTGGCGATCAACGACCGCGCCAAGAAGCTCGAGACCGACCTGGCCGCGCTCGAGGCCGAGGGCGCCAAGTCCGACGCCAAGCGCAAGGTCAAGGACGGCGCCGAGCGCGAGATGAAGCAGCTGCGCGACCGCACCGAGCGTGAGGTCAACCGTCTCGACGAGGTCTGGGACACCTTCAAGAACCTGAAGGTCCAGGACCTCATGGGCGACGAGCTGCTCTACCGCGAGATGAAGACCTGGTTCGGGAAGTACTTCGAGGGCCACATGGGCGCCACGGCGATCCAGAAGCGCCTCGAGAACTTCGACATCGAGGCCGAGGTCGAGAACCTCCGCGAGACCATCGCCACCGGCAAGGGTCAGCGCAAGGTCCGCGCGCTCAAGCGCCTCAAGGTCGTCGACGCCTTCCGCAAGACCGGCAACCAGCCGACCGGCATGGTGCTCGACGCCGTCCCGGTCATCCCGCCGGACCTGCGCCCGATGGTGCAGCTCGACGGTGGCCGCTTCGCGACCTCCGACCTCAACGACCTCTACCGTCGTGTGATCAACCGCAACAACCGCCTCAAGCGTCTCCTCGACCTCGGTGCCCCCGAGATCATCGTGAACAACGAGAAGCGGATGCTGCAGGAGGCCGTCGACTCGTTGTTCGACAACGGTCGTCGTGGCCGCCCGGTCACCGGGCCGGGCAACCGTCCGCTGAAGTCGCTCTCCGACATGCTCAAGGGCAAGCAGGGTCGCTTCCGTCAGAACCTGCTCGGTAAGCGCGTCGACTACTCCGGCCGTTCGGTCATCGTGTCGGGTCCGCAGCTCAAGCTGCACCAGTGCGGTCTGCCGAAGCAGATGGCCCTGGAGCTGTTCAAGCCGTTCGTGATGAAGCGTCTGGTTGACCTGAGCCACGCTCAGAACATCAAGTCCGCCAAGCGGATGGTCGAGCGTGCTCGCCCGGTCGTGTGGGACGTCCTCGAAGAGGTCATCACCGAGCACCCGGTTCTGCTGAACCGTGCGCCCACCCTGCACCGCCTCGGCATCCAGGCCTTCGAGCCCCAGCTGATCGAGGGTAAGGCCATCCAGCTGCACCCGCTCGTCTGCACCGCGTTCAACGCGGACTTCGACGGTGACCAGATGGCTGTCCACCTGCCGCTGTCGGCGGAGGCCCAGGCCGAGGCTCGCATCCTGATGCTCTCGACCAACAACATCCTCAAGCCGTCCGACGGTCGCCCGGTCACCATGCCGACCCAGGACATGATCATCGGTCTCTACTTCATCACCTCCGACCGCGAGGGTGAGACCGGCGAGGGCCGTGCCTTCTCGTCCCCGGCCGAGGCCATCATGGCCTTCGACCACCTCGAGATCACGCTGCAGTCGAAGATCAAGATCCGCCTCGACGACATCGTCCCGCCGATCGGCTACGACGTGCCGGAGGGCTGGACCGCGGGCGACCCGATCGTCCTCGAGACCACGCTGGGCCGGGTGATCTTCAACGACACCCTCCCCGCCGACTACCCCTTCGTGAACTACGAGGTCGGTAAGAAGCAGCTCGGCGCGATCATCAACGACCTGGCCGAGCGTTACACCAAGGTCGAGGTCGCGGCGTCGCTGGACGCGCTCAAGGACAACGGCTTCCACTGGGCCACCCGTTCGGGTGTCACGGTCTCCATCGACGACGTCACCACGCCGCCGAACAAGGCCGAGATCCTGGAGACGTTCGAGACGCAGGCTGCCAAGGTGCAGAAGCAGTTCGAGCGTGGTCTGGTCACCGATGAGGAGCGCCGCCAGGAGCTCGTCGAGATCTGGACCGAGGCCGCCAAGGTCGTCGGTGCTGCCATGGAGGCGGCGTTCGACAAGAAGAACCCGATCTTCATGCAGGTCACCTCGGGTGCTTCGGGTAACTTCAACCAGATCCGCCAGGTCGGCGCCATGCGAGGCCTGGTGGCCAACCCGAAGGGCGAGATCATCCCGCGGCCGATCAAGTCGAACTTCCGCGAGGGTCTCTCCGTCCTGGAGTACTTCATCTCCACCCACGGTGCTCGTAAGGGTCTGGCCGACACCGCGCTGCGTACCGCCGACTCGGGTTACCTGACCCGTCGTCTGGTGGACGTCTCGCAGGACGTCATCATCCGTGAGGACGACTGCGGCACCGAGCGCGGTCTGCCCAAGGTCATCGGTGTCGACCAGGGCGGCGTCGTCGTCAAGGACGACAACGCCGAGACCGCTGCGTACGCTCGCACGGCTGCTGTCGACATCGAGCACCCGTCGACCGGCGAGGTTCTCGCGGTCGCCGGCGAGGACCTGGGCGACGTCAAGATCGAGGAGCTGGTTCGCGCCGGCATCACCGAGGTCAAGGTCCGTTCGGTCCTCACCTGTGAGGCTCGCACGGGTACGTGTGCCAAGTGCTACGGCCGCTCGCTGGCCACCGGCAAGCTCGTCGACATCGGTGAGGCGGTCGGCATCATCGCCGCCCAGTCCATCGGTGAGCCCGGCACCCAGCTGACCATGCGTACGTTCCACACCGGTGGTGTGGCCTCGGCCGACGACATCACGCAGGGTCTGCCGCGTGTCGTCGAGCTCTTCGAGGCGCGTACGCCGAAGGGTGTCACGCCGATCTCCGAGGTCGCCGGACGCGTCGAGATCGAGGAGACCGACAAGGCCCGCAAGGTCCTGGTCACCCCGGACGACGGCTCCGAGGTCAAGGAGTACGTGGTGTCGCGCCGCTCTCGTCTGCGGGTCGGCGACGGCGACCACATCGAGGTCGGCGCACCGCTGACCATCGGTACGCCGGACCCCAAGGAGGTCCTCCGTATCCTCGGTGTCCGCAAGACGCAGCAGCACCTCGTGGACGAGGTCCAGCAGGTCTACCGGTCGCAGGGTGTGTCCATCCACGACAAGCACATCGAGATCATCGTGCGGCAGATGCTGCGCCGGATCACGGTGCTCGAGTCCGGTGACACCAACCTGCTGCCCTCCGACCTGGCCGACCGCATCGACTTCGAGTCGGAGAACCGGCGCGTGGTCTCCGAGGGCGGCAAGCCGGCCTCGGGTCGTCCGGAGCTGATGGGCATCACCAAGGCCTCGCTGGCCACCGAGTCCTGGCTGTCGGCGGCCTCCTTCCAGGAGACCACCCGCGTCCTCACCGACGCTGCCATCAACGGCCGCTCGGACTCGCTGCGCGGTCTGAAGGAGAACGTCATCATCGGTAAGCTCATCCCGGCCGGCACCGGCCTGGAGCGCTACCGGAACATTAAGGTCGAGCCGACCGATGAGGCTCGCGCCGCGGCGTACTCCGTGACCGGTTACGACAACTACGACTACGAGTTCGGCAACACCGGCGGCCAGGCCGTCGCGCTGGACGACTTCGACTTTGGTTCGTACCAGAGCTGATCGAGTGGTCTAGAAGGCCCCGCCACCTTCGGGTGGCGGGGCCTTCGTCCTTTTCACGGGATCAGCAGCCAGCGTCCGTCGGATCCCGGCGCCGCCTCCGCCTCCTGGTAAGCCTCGGCGGCCTTGCTCAGCGGGCGGGTCGCGGCGACCCGGGTCGGTACTGTGCCGTCTGCCGCCAACGGGAGGAGGTCGGCTAGCACCGCGCCGTCGGGCTGGTTCAGCGCGGTCGAGACCTCGATGCCCCGCTCGGGCGCCGGCGCCCGACCCGGCTTGACGCTCACGTAGCGGCCGCCGTCGCGTACGCCCGACAGGGCCGGCTCGTTGAGCGCCGCCAGGTCGAGGACCGCGTCGTGCGCGTGCGGCTCGATCTCGGTGACGGCGCGGTCGGCGCCGGTGGCGAGGTGCTCGGTGCCGGGGCGTACCAGGGCGTCGACCGTCCAACCGTCGGCTTTGGCCAGTGCCAGGGCCCACAGGCCGACGCCGCCGGCGGCACCGGTGACGAGGAGGCTGCCGCGTTCGGTGCCGAGCAGGTCGAGCGACTGGCGGGCGGTGAGCGCGTTGAGCGGGGCCGCGGCGGCGGCTTCGAGGGTGAGCCCGTCGGGTACGGCCGCTGCGGCGGCGGCGGGAAGCACGACCTCGGTCGCGTGGGCGCGGGCGCCTGCGGCCGGGTTGCCGTGGAGGCCGGCGACGCGGTCGCCGACGGCGAATCCGGAGACGGCCTCGCCGACCTCGGTGATTACGCCGCTGAAGTCGAAGCCGAGGCCGATGACGTCGGGGAGGCCGATGGCTGCGTGGTCGCTCGCGACGAAGGCGTCGAAGAGGGTGAAGCCGGCGGCGGCCACCTCGACGCGGATGTCGTCGGGGCCGAGCGTCTGGGCAGGGAGCTCCTCGAGGCGCGGGGTCGGGTTGCCGGCGCGGGAGATGAGTGCGTACATGGTGTTCGTCCTTTGCGGTGGTCTTGTCTGGTTGCATGCACTACTTTCGGTGCCCTACTCTCCTTTGGGAAGAAGGCACTTTGAAGTGGCGTACGCACCTGGAGGTTTGCCATGGGAACGACGACGGCCGAGCGACCGAGCGGATTCGACGCGTTCTCAGCGCTGTGTCCGAGCCGGCGGCTGCTGGACACGATCGGTGACAAGTGGGTGAGCCTGGCCATCGTGGCGCTGGGGCTTCGCGGCCCGCTGAGGTATTCGGAGCTGGCCTCGCAGATCGAGGGGGTGAGCCAGAAGATGCTGACCCAGTCGCTGCGGAAGATGGAGCGCGACGGCCTGCTGATCCGCACGGTGACCCCGTCGGTGCCGGTGCGGACCGACTACGAGCTCACCCCGCTCGGGCAGACGCTGCTGCCGGTCATCGGCCACCTCAAGGCCTGGGCCGAGGAGCACATGCCGGAGGTCGACGCGGCTCGGACGGTGTACGACAGCAGGGGCTGAGATTTTCTCGAGATCCGACGCAACGAAGCGTGCGGTCCGCGCGTCTCAGGGTTGGGACGATGAGTTAACTGGCTGGATCTATCTGGCTGGCATCTGCTACTCGAGGAGCGAAGATGCGGCACCTACGACTGATGGTGGTCGGAATCGGGGTCCTCGGCGTGCTCGCGGTGGGAGGTTGTGGGTCGACGAAGGACGGGGCGGTCGACTCGTCACCATCTGCCTCCGGGACCGCGGATCCCGCCCAAGCGAGCAGCACACCATCGTCCCCGACTCAGTCCTCACCGGCGGCCACGGGGGGTTCGCCGGTGAGGACTGAGTCCTCTGCTCCTTCCGACCCTGCGCCGGCGGATCGGAAGACACCGAAGTGCACCAACGCCGACCTGAAGGCCGGCTATCGCGCGACCGATGCCGGCGCCGGATCGCGGTTCGGTGAGATCACGCTGACCAACGTCTCCGACCGTGCGTGTGCCCTCGGTGGCTTCGGCGGACTGTCGTACGTCGGAGGTGGCGACGGCACCCAGGTCGGCGCGCCAGCGGCGCGTGAGGGCAAGTGGCGCACGGTGATCATGAAGCCGGGTCAGGTGGCGGTGAGCGAGGTCTCCGAGTCGACTGCCGAGAACTACCCGGCCTCGGCCTGCAAGCCGACCGAGGTGGACGGGTTCCGGGTCTACGTGCCGGACTCCTACGACTCCCAGTTCGTGCGTCACGAGACGACCGGGTGTGCGGACAAGAACGTGTCGCTCCTGTCTCATCACGCGTTCCACTAGCGGCCATCCGACTGCGGGATCCTGTCGGGCATGAGACGTGTCCGAGCAGGCGTCCTCGTGACCGCGGCGCTCCTGGCGAGCTCCGCCATCACCCCGGCGTACGCCGAGAACGATCCGCGTACCTTCGACCTCCAGGCGCACCGCGGCGGCATCGCGCTGACGGTCGAGAACACGCTGCCGGCCTTCGAGCGGGCGCTCGAGCTGGGCGTGAGCACCCTCGAGCTCGATGTGCAGATCACCGAGGACGGCCAGGCGGTAGTGACCCACGACCGGGACCCGAACCCGGCCAAGTGCGTCGACACCGCGCCGGCGTTCCCGGGCGACCCCGAGTTCCCGTACGTGCCGAACCGGACCTACATCAAGGACCTGACCCTCGCGCAGGTGCGCACGATCGACTGCGGGTCGCTTCGACAGCCGCAGTTCCCCGACCAGGTGCTCTCGCCCGGTGAGCGGATGCCGCTGCTCTCGGAGGTGTTTGCGCTGGTCAACAGCTACCACGCCGGCCAGGTCCAGCTGAACGTGGAGACGAAGGTCGAGGCCGGGGCGCCGGAGCAGACCGCGCCGCGCGAGCAGTTCGTCCGGGTCGTCCTGGCCGAGATCAGGCGGGCACACATCCGCAACCAGGTCACGATCCAGAGCTTCGACTGGGGTGCGCTGAAGCGGTTCCGAGAGGTCGAGCCGCGGCTGCCGATCGTCGCGCTGACCAACGGGCGGCAGTTCCTCCAGCAGGGACAGCCGGGGGCCTCGCCGTGGCTGGGTGGGATCGACATCGACGACTTCGGGGGGTCGCTGCAGGAGCGGTACGTCGCGGCCGCGGACTCGTTCGGGGCGAACGCGGTCTCGCCGGTCCACGGCGACCCGCAGGGCGGCTCGGTGTCGGACCCTGGCTATGTGCCCTTCACGACCCAGGGGCTGGTCGACGCGGCGCACGCGCGCGGCATCGCGGTCGTGCCGTGGACGGTGGACGACGTCGCCACGATGGAGCACCTGATCGGGCTCGGCGTCGACGGACTCATCACCGACCGGCCGGACGTGCTGCGCGAGGTGCTGGCCGAGCACGGCTACAAGCTGCCGCGCGTATACCGAGGTCACCGCTGAGAAAGTCGTTTACCCTCTGGGGTATGGCAGCTGATCTGGACAGACACGTCCGCGGGATCGTCGACGGCGTCGCCTACCTGGTGCTGGCGACCTCGGATCCCGACGGCCGGCCGCGTACGTCGCCGGTCTACTTCTCCCACGACGGCTACCGAGACCTCTACTGGGTCTCGGCGCCCGATGCGCAGCACTCCCGCAACCTCATCCGCGACCCGCGCGTGGCCGGGGTCATCTTCGACTCCTCGGTGCTGCCGGGGTACGGGGCGAGCGCTGCGTACGTCACCGGGATGGCGCGCCAGGTGCCCGACTTCGAGCTCGAGAAGCGCTGCGATGTGGCGTTCCACCGGCTGGTCGGCACGGCTCGGAGGTTCAAGCCCGAGCAGCTGCGCGGCGAGGCGTCGCTCCGGCTCTACGTGATGGACGTCGAGCTCTGGGAGGCTCACCTTCCGGGCGTCGATCCTGATGACGAGTCCGTGCCCGAGACCAGGGTCGAGGCCGCCCCGGAGGTCTGAGGTCTTGTTCAGACCGACGGGCGGAAGAGGAGGTGGATCTCCTCGCGCAGCTCGAGCCGCTCGATGCCGATGTCGTAGACCGGCTCCAGGATCTCGGGCCGGAGCACCTCGTCGACGGTGCCGCGCGCGGCGACACGGCGCTGGTCGAGCAGCACCAGGTCGTCGCAGTAGCGGGCCGCCAGGTTGAGGTCGTGGAGCACCACGATCGCCGTCGTCCCGAGCTTCCGGACCAGGGAGAGGATCTCGTGCTGGTAGCGGATGTCGAGATGGTTGGTCGGCTCGTCGAGGAGCAGGTGGGTCGCCTCCTGCGCCAGCGCCCGAGCGATGAGCACCCGCTGCCGCTCGCCTCCGGAGAGAGCGGCGAAGGAGCGCGGACCGAGGTGGGTCCCGCCGACCCGCTCCAGGCATTCCGCCGCGATCGCCAGGTCGTGCTCGCCGGCCCTGGCGAAGGCGGACAGGTGCGGCGTACGTCCCAGCAGGACCATCTCGCCGGCGGTCAAGCTCGTGTCGGTGCCGGACTCCTGGACCACCACGGCCAGGCGCCGGGCGACCTGCTTCGCGGGGAGCCCGGCGAGGTCGTCGCCGTCGATCTCGACGGTTCCCGTGCCCTGGAGGGCGCCGTAGAGCAGCCGGAGCAGCGTCGTCTTGCCGCTCCCGTTCGGGCCGATCAGACCGAGCACCCGGCCCTCGTGGGAGGCGACATCGACGTCCTCGAGGATCGTCGTGGTGCCGTACGTCCAGGACAGGCCTGCTGCCTCGATCACCGGCCGAACCTGTCGATGATCCGCTCCAGGCCGTCGACGGAGAGGGCGGAGGGCGGCTCGGTGAAGTTGAACAGCTGCGCCATCACGTCGCCGTTCTTGACCGCGGTGAGGTCCTCGGCGCCGGCGAGCTGGGTGATCGACTTCTCGACATCCTTCGGGTCGCCGGAGTTGTGGAGCACGATGATCACGTCGGGGTCGCGCTCGAGGAGATCCTCGGTCGAGACCTCGAAGACACGCTCGTCGACGTCGGCGAAGACGTCCTCGAACCCGGCCGCCTCCAGCTGCGGATGGGCCATCGACCTGGTGCCGTAGGCATAGGTCACGCCGCCGCCGACGGTGGGGTAGAGCACCGCAGCCGTACGTCCCTCGCCGACCTTCTGCTTCTCCAGCTCCGTGACGCGTTTGCGCAGGTCAGCGACAGCCTGGGCGGCTTCGTCCTCGCGGTCGAAGACCTTCCCGTAGGTCTCCAGCTGGCTGTAGACGTCGTCGAAGCCGGGGTCGTCGATGCCCTCGGGGCACATCGCCGGCTCCTCGAGGAGGTCGATGTCGACGGCGTCGAGGGTGTCGCGGGAGAGGTTGTCGACCTCGCCGAGGACCAGGTCGGGCTCCTCGGCGATCACGATCTCCTTGGAGATCTGCAGGTGCCCGCTGGTGTCCATCTCGTCGGTGAGCAGCGGGATGTCGTCGAGTTCCGCCTGAGTCTCGGGGTCGTAGTAATCGGCGGGATACTCGCCGGCCCTGGCGACGACCTGGTCCATCACGCCGAGCGCGTGCAGGTAGGGCACCGCGGAGCTCTTCAGCATCACGACGCGTTCCGGCTGGGCGTCGAAGGTGACCTCGGCGCCGCAGTTCTCGACGGTGACCGGGAAGCCGGCGGTTGCGGGCTCGTCGCCGGCGGCGTCGGCGCCGCACGCGGTCGTCGTGGCCAGCACGATGGCGGCGGTGGCGAGCATGGGGCGGATCATTTCGGCTCCTTGTCAGACGTCGCGCGCCGAGAAGCGCCGGATGAGGACGATGAGGAACGGGGCGCCCAGGAGCGCGGTGACGATCCCGATCGGGATCTCCTGGGGCTGGAGGAGGACCCGGGCGAGCACGTCGGCCCAGACCAGCAGGATCGCGCCCATGAGGGCGGCCGCCGGGATCGCCACCGAGTGGGCGGAGCCGACGGCACGCCGGGCCAGGTGGGGCACGACCAGGCCGACGAAGCCGATGCTGCCGGCGGCCGAGACGACCACGCCCACCGTCAGCGCCACGAGAACCAGCAGCAGGGTGCGGAAGCGGTCGGGGGAGATGCCGAGGGTGTGGGCGGTCTCGTCCCCGATCGCGAGGGCGTCGAGACCACGACCGGACAGGGTCAGCAGGGCGATGGTGGCGAGCACGGCGACGGCCACGACGGCCAGCAGGCCGTTCCATTGGGCCAGGCCGAGCGAGCCGAGCAGCCAGAACATCACCGATCGGGCGCCCTCGGCCGAGCCCGAGGCGAAGATCAGGAAGCTGGTCAGGCCGTAGAGCAGGTAGCCGACCGCGACGCCGGAGAGGAGCAGCCGCAGCGAGGTGACCCGACCGCCGCTGCGGGCGAGGGCGAACACCAGAAACGACGCCGCGAGGGCGCCGAGGAAGGCCGAGCCGGGCAGGGCGTACGCCCCGAGGCCGGCGCCCGCGCCGAAGAGGATCGCCGCCGCGGCACCGCTGGAGGCACCGGAGTTGATCCCGAGCAGGTAGGGGTCGGCGAGCATGTTGCGGACCATCGCCTGCAGCGCCATGCCAGTGACGGCCAGGCCCGCTCCGACGAGGGCGCCGAGGAGCACGCGGGGGAGGCGTACCTTCCACACGATCGCCTCCTCGGTGGCCTTCCAGCCGGTCTCGGGCAGGCCGAGGAGGTGGTGGCCGAGGATCTGGGCGACCGTCCCCGGGGTGACGTACGCAGCACCCAGCCCGACCGCCACGACGACCGTCAAAGCGGTGGCCGCGAGGAGGCCCAGGAGCCAGATGGCGGCGCGCCGGCGGCGGCGACGTACGCCGAGAGGGTCGTGCACGTGGGGGCCTTCCGAGACTGCTCCGGGACTATTGCGAAGAACTTGCAATAACCTAGCAGAGGCCCGCTTCGGCCAGAGGTGAGGGTTCTTTCGCGGGCCGTTGCCCGGTTCTGGGAAGATATGCGCATGACCTCGTCCCTTCCGCAGTCAGCTGACGTGCTCGTCGTGGGGGCAGGGCCCGCGGGCTCGGCCGCGGCGGCCTGGCTGGCGCGCGCCGGGGTCGATGTCCTGTTGACCGATGCGGCCGTCTTCCCGCGTGACAAGACCTGCGGTGACGGGCTGACCCCGCGTGCGACCCACGAGCTGGTCCGGCTCGGACTGGAGGACTGGCTGCGTGCGCACCCGGTCTCGAAGGGCTTGCGGGCGCACGGCTTCGGGCAGACGCTGCACCTGCCGTGGCCCGGTGGGACCTTGCCGTCCTGGGGTTCGGCGGTGCCGCGGACCGAGCTCGACGATCATCTGCGCACGGTGGCGATCAAGTCCGGCGCGACGGCGGTCGACGGCGTGCGTGCGGTCGACGTGCGATGGGACGGCGAGCGGATCGCCGCTGTGGTTTTCGAGGGCGGGCACGAGGTCGCCTGCCGGTCGGTGGTGGTCGCCGATGGCGTGCGCTCGCCGCTCGGCAAGGTGCTGGGCCGGGAGTGGCACCGCGACACCGTCTACGGCGTCGCCGGACGGGCCTACATCGCCTCCGACGAGGCCGACGACGAATGGATCTCCTCCCACCTGGAGCTGCGTGACGAGTCCGGTGAGGCGCTGCCGGGATACGGCTGGATCTTCCCGCTCGGATCGGGCGAGGTGAACATCGGCGCGGGTGCGCTTGCCACCTCGAAGCGGCCGGCAGATGTCGCTATCAAGCCGCTGATGAGGCACTACACCGAGCAATGCCGCGAGCAGTTCGGGCTCACCGGCGAGCTGCGGGCGGAGAAGTCCGCGCTGCTGCCGATGGGTGGTGCCGTCTCAGGGGTCGCCGGTGCCAACTGGGCGCTGATCGGCGATGCCGCCGGGTGCGTGAACCCGCTCAACGGCGAAGGGATCGACTACGGCCTGGAGACCGGACGGATGGTCGCCGACGCGCTGATCGCGGGTGAGGATCTGGCCACCGCCTGGCCGGCGACCCTGCGTGAGCACTACGGCGAGGCGTTCTCCATCGCCCGCCGTCTGGCCGGGATCGCGACCCGTCCGCGCCTGGTATCCACCCTCGGACCTGCGGGAATGCGCTCCGACTGGCTGATGACGCTGGCCCTGCGGTGGATGGGCAACCTGGTCACCGACGACGACCGCGACCGCGTCGCCAAGGTGTGGCGCTGGGCCGGTCGCCGGTCGCTGGCTCTCGACTCCCGACCCCCGTTCAGCTGATGGCGACGCGGAATCGGGGCCGCAGCGGGCGGCGACGCAAGCTTCCGAAGGTGCAGCGGGTGGGGGCGTACGCCGTCATCATCCGAGCGGGCGCGGCCGCTGAGCCGGAGATCCTGCTCAGCCGGCTCTCGGAGAAGGTCACGCCGGAGGAGCGGTGGACGCTGCCCGGTGGCGGGATCGACCACGGTGAGGACCCGCGCGACGCGGTCGTGCGGGAGGTCTACGAGGAGGCCGGGGTGCCGGTCGAGGTCGGTGTCGAGGCGCGGGTCTACTCGGTCCATCAGGCCAAGGCCTGGCGGCTGGGCCGGCGGGTCAACTCCCACGCGATCCGGATCGTCTACGACGGCTGGGTGCCTCACGACGCTCCCGAGCCGCAGACGATGGAGGTCGACGGGTCCACCGCGGAGGCGGCCTGGCTGCCTTTGGCCGCTGTGACGAGCGGCGAGATCCCGACGTCTCCGCTGGTCACCGACGCCCTCGAGGTGCACAAGCCGTCGCGGATGCAGCGGTTGGCGGCGTACGCCTTCATCACCCGCCCCTCCGACGACGCGATCCTGCTCACCCGGATCTCGCCGCTCGGCTACCACTCGGGCACCTGGACGCTGCCCGGTGGCGGGGTCGACTTCGGCGAGCAGCCGCGCGAGGCGCTGGTACGCGAGGTGGTCGAGGAGTGCGGCCTCACCTGCGAGGTCGGCGCCGTGCTCGATGTGCACGACGTGAACATCACCGGCACCGCCCCCAGCGGTCGTCACGAGGAGTTCCACGGCGTCCACCTGATCTTCGCCGCGACCGTCCCCGACGGCGCCAACCCTAGGGTGGTCGAGCAGAACGGCACGACCGACGACGTCCGCTGGGTGCCCCGCGCCGACCTGGAGAGCCTCCCCCTCCTAGACGTGGTGCAAGCAGCCCTAGCCGCCGAAGCGTCAAAATCTGGCGCCGAGTAGTCGAAATCTGACGCCGAGACGTCGATTTCTGACGGTGAGAGGTCAGCGTTTGCCGCCGATGTGGCGTACGGAAAATCGACATGTCGACGGCATAAATCGACATCTCGACGCCGAGGACTGACTCTTCGGCGCCAAGAACTGACGTCTCGGCGCCAGATTCTGACTTCTCGCGGGGTCAGTCCAGGGCGGCCAGGGTGCCTGCGTTTTGCTCTTCGGCTGTTGTCAGGATGAACCTGGCGGCGGCTGCGTCTTGGACGCCTACGCCGACCGAGAGGTAGGTGAGGACGTCCGCCGAGCTGCGGTCGAGGGCGACGTTGCCGATCAGGAGCGAGCCCAGTTCGGTGATCCGTTCCGGGTCGATCGAACCGGACGCGACGGCCTGAACGACGGGGCCGGAGTCGGTCAGGGCCGAGGGGCGGTAGTCGACGACGACCGTGGAGCGCGACAGCAGCGACGGTGGCAGCTCGACGCGGTCGGGGGCGAAGGAACCGACACTGGCCACGGTGGTGCCGTCGGTGACCCAGGCGTCCTCGATCACCGGGGTGAGGGACGAGGTGCAGAGGACGACGATGTCGGCGCTGCGTACGGCCTCTTCCAGGTCTGCCTTCGCGGCGGCGCCGTGCTCGGCGGCGATCTCGCTGGCGGCGGTCGGGTTCCGGCCGAAGACCCAGAGGTCGGCGGAGGGATGGGTGACGGCGAAAGCCGCGAGGTGGGCGCGAGCCTGGGCGCCGGTGCCGACGACGAGGACGTTCTCGGCATCGGGCGCGACCTGCTGCATGGCGAGGGTGGTCGCGGCCGAGGTGCGCAGGCCGGTGACGCTGTCGCCGTTGATGATCGCGCGCGGTGCACCGGTGTCGGCGTCGAGGACCGTGATGACCGAGTGCACGGCACCCAGCCCGCGGGCGGCGTTGGCCGGGTTGACGCTGCCGAACTTGCTCACCGCTGGGGCGCCGGGGGCGATCCGGGAGGAGTAGCAGAACGAGACCGACTCGTCCGGTCCGGGCACGAGGAGCCGGGGAGGCTGGACGGCCTCCCCGGCTCCGAGTCGGGTGAACGCCTCGCGCTGGGACTCCAGCGCGAGGCGGGGCGTGAAGATGCTGCGTACGTCTGTGGCGGAGAGGATCCTGACGGTCACCCCGCCCACCGTAGACCCGTCAGACCGAGGTCTTCTCCGGGGTCTCCTCGAGCGCCACGTCCTTGGTCTCCTTGCCGATGATCAGCGAGATCAGGGTGATCACGGCCATCACGGAGAGGTAGACGCCGACCAGGACCGGCGAGCCGTCGGCCTGCTTCCACAGCGCGACCGCGATGAACGGCGCGACCGCGGCGCCGAGGATCGAGGCGACGTTGTAGGAGATGCCGGAGCCGGTGTAGCGCACGCTGGTCGGGAACAGCTCCGGCAGCAGCGCACCCATCGGGCCGAAGGTGAGGCCCATCAAGGAGAAGCCGAGAACCAGCCAGAGGAGTACGCCGACGGTGCCGGCGTTGACGAGCGGCACCCAGGCCAGGCCGAAGACGATGATCCCGAGGGTGACCGCGATCAGCAGCCGGCGCCGGCCGAAGCGCTCGGCCAGCGGCCCGGAGACCATGGTGAAGATGCCGAAGAAGATCACGCCGAAGATCAGCATCAGCACGAAGCTCGTGTAGCCGTAGCCCAGGCCGGGGACGGCGAGGTCCTTGGCGGCAGTGCCGAACGACAGCGAGAACGCGGTCATCAGGTAGAAGAGCACGTAGGTCGCGAGCATGAAGAAGGTGCCGAGGACCAGCTGCTTGCCCTGGTTGCGCACGACCGAGGCCAGTGGGACCTTGCGGACCAGGCCGGCGTCCTGGCTCTTGGTGAACACGTCGCTCTCGACCAGGCGCAGCCGGACCCACAGGCCGACGACGACCATGACGGCGGAGAAGAGGAACGGCACGCGCCAGCCCCACTCCAGGAACGCCTCGGACGGCCTGGTCGGGTCGGCGCCCTCAGCGGAGAGCAGTGCCGCGATGGCCAGGAAGAGGCCGTTGGCGAGGATGAAGCCCAGCGGCGCGCCGAGCTGCGGGAACGTACCGTAGATGGCGCGCTTGCCCTCGGGGGCGTTCTCGGTCGCGACCAGGGCCGCACCGCTCCACTCGCCGCCGAGCGCGAAGCCCTGGGCCAGGCGCATCAGCACGAGCAGCGCGGTGGCGACCCAGCCGACGGTCTCGTACGTCGGGAGCGCACCGATCAGGAAGGTCGCGATGCCCATGGTGAGCAGCGAGATGACCAGGGTCGTCTTGCGGCCTAGCCGGTCGCCGAGGTGGCCGAAGAAGATCGCGCCGATCGGGCGGGCGACCATCGCGGCGCCGAAGACGGCGAAGCTCGCCAGGAGCGCGGTGGTCGGGTCGCCGGCCGGGAAGAAGAGGGCGGGGAAGACGAGGACGGCTGCGGTGGCGTACGCGTAGAAGTCGTAGAACTCGATCGTCGTCCCGATGAGACTGGCGACGAGCACGCGCGAGCGCGGGTTGGCCGGTGCGGGGGTGGCGGACATGGTCTCTCTCCGAGGTCTGGAAGTGCCCGCGCTCTCGCGGGCCGTCCCATTATATGAGAGTCGAATATCGCTCACTGAGACGGGTTCGGGTTGTGGTCGCCGACGGTGGGCGCTGACCGGTGACCGTGCCGAGGTCTGTGACAATGAGCGGGTGAATGCGACTGCCTCGGATCTGGCGAATGAGCTGCGCAACCAGGGGATCAGCCGGGTCGACGACTCGCCGCTGGCCCGGGCGCTCTACTCCAGCGACGCGAGCCTCTACCGGGTCGTGCCCTCCGTCGTCGTACGGCCGCAGTCCCGCGACGAGCTGCTCGCGGTGCACGCGGTGTCCCGTTCGACCGGGGCGCCGGTGACGATGCGAGGTGCGGGCACCTCGATCGCCGGCAACGCCGTCGGGTCCGGGATCGTCGTGGACACGCGGGACCTGCGGACCATCTACGAGATCGACCCGGAGGCGCGCACCGCGCGGATCGACCCGGGCGTCGTGCACGCCGACCTGCAGCGGGCGGCGGCGCCGCACGGGCTGCGCTTCGGGCCCGACCCGTCCACCCACACCCGCTGCACCATCGGCGGGATGATCGGCAACAACGCCTGCGGCAACCGTGCCCTGGGCTACGGCCGCACCGTCGACAACATCGAGGCGCTGACCGTGCTCTTCGGCAACGGCGAGCAGGCTATCTACGCGGATGGTGTCTCGACCGGGGAGACCGCGGAGCGGCTCCAAGCGCTCGTCGGCGCCAACCTCGGGCACGTGCGGACCGAGTTCGGCCGGTTCGGGCGCCAGGTCTCGGGCTACTCGCTCGAGCACCTGCTGCCCGAGAAGGGCGGTCGGGTCGACCGGTTCCTGGCCGGCACCGAGGGCACCCTGGCGACCATCCTGGAGACGACCGTGCGGCTCGTCGAGGACTCGCCCGGGCGGCTGCTGCTGGTGCTCGGCTACCCGACGATGGCGGAGGCCGCCGACGCGGTGCCTGCGCTCCTGCGGGTGGCGCCGGGGAGGCTGATCGCGTGCGAGGGTATGGACGCCCGGATCGCCGACCTGGTGCGCGCCAAGGGCCGCGCGGTGCCGGACCTGCCCAAGGGGGCCGGCTGGCTGATGGTCGAGGTCGCCGGACAGGACGCTCCTGACCTGGTGAAACGTATCGCCGCGGAGTCGGGTGCGCTCGAGTCGCGAGTGGTCGTCGATCCGCTCGAGGCGGCCGCGCTGTGGCGGATCCGCGAGGACGGTGCCGGGTTGGCCGGGGTCTCGCTGCCCACGCCGGCCCACTCCGGCTGGGAGGACGCCGCGGTCCCGCCGGAGCACCTCGGTGCCTGGCTGCGTGACTTCGAGGGAATCCTTTCGGACTTCGGTCTGCACGGCTACCCCTACGGCCACTTCGGCGACGGCTGCATCCACTGCCGCATCGACTTCCCGTTCGCGCCGGACGCGCCGGAGTCGGCCCAGGTGTTCCGTGAGTTCATGACCGCGTGCGCCACGCAGCTGGTGACCTACGGCGGCTCGCTGTCGGGCGAGCACGGTGACGGGCGGGTGCGCTCGGAGCTGTTGCCGATCATGTACGACTCCACCTCCATCGATCTCTTCGAGCAGGTCAAGGGCATCTGTGACCCCTCGGAGCTGCTCAACCCGGGCAACATCGTGCGGCCCGCATCGATCACCGACGACCTGCGTCCGGTGCGACCCCGTGCCCTTCCCCGGACCGGCCTGCGGCTGATCCACGACTCCGGTGACCTGGGTGCTGCCGTGCACCGCTGCACCGGCGTCGGCAAGTGCGTGGCCCCGAAGACCGCCGGAGTGATGTGCCCCTCCTACCTCGCGACCCGCGAGGAGAAGGACGCGACCCGTGGACGCGCGCGGGTGCTCCAGGAGGCGCTCGACGGGTCGCTCGTCGGTGGGCTCGGCGACCCCGCGGTGAGCGAGGCGCTCGACCTGTGCCTGGCCTGCAAGGGGTGTGCTTCCGACTGCCCCACGGGCATCGACATGGCGACGTACAAGTCCGAGGCGCTCTACCAGAAGCACGACGTCCTCGGGGAGCGGCGGCCGCGCTCGCACGCTCTTCTCGGGCAGCTGCCGAAGTGGGCGCGGCTCGCCGCGCCGTTCACCGGCATGGCCAACGCGTCCCTGAAGATCTCACCGCTCGCCAAGATCGCCAAGAAGACCGCCGGCATCGACCAGAGGCGCTCGATCCCCGCGTTCGCGCCGAAGACGCTGAAGCGGTCGGCGCCGACCGCGAAGCTCCCCGAGACCCCGGACGTGTGGATCTGGGCCGACTCCTTCACCGACCACTTCTTCGCCCAGTCCGGCCATGGCGCGATCGCCTGGCTCGAGTCGCAGGGCCTGACAGTCCGCGTGATCGGTGAGAAAGCCTGCTGCGGGCTCACCTGGATCACCACCGGCCAGCTCGACGACGCGCGGAAGATCATGGAGAAGACCGTGCGTACGCTCGCCCCCTATGTCGCCTCCGGCGTCCCCGTCGTCGGCCTGGAGCCGTCGTGCACCGCGACGCTGCGTTCGGACTCCGTGGAGCTCTCGGCGCTGCCCGAGGCCGAGGTCGTACGTGACGGGATGCTCACCTTCGCCGAGCTGGTGAAGCGGCTGGTGGGCGAGGGCCGGGCGACGCTGCCCGACCTGACCGGGGTCGAGGTCGTCGCCCAGCCGCACTGTCACCAGCACGCCGTCCTGGGCTGGGTCGACGACGAGGCGCTGCTGACCCAGGCCGGCGCGAAGGTCACCCGGGTCTCCGGCTGCTGCGGCCTGGCCGGCAACTTCGGGGTCGAGGAGGGGCACTACGAGGTGTCGGTCGCGGTCGCGGAGACCCACCTGCTCCCGGCTGTCCGGTCCCACCCCGACGCCGTCATCCTGGCCGACGGGATGTCGTGCCGCGTCCAGCTCGACGACCTCGCCTCGGTCCCCACGATGCACCTCGCGGAGCTCTTCGCCTCGCGCGTCTGAAGGTGGTCGGCCCGGCTGGATCAGCCCAGCCAGAGCAGCGCCACGGCGATGAGCATCACGGCCGCGGTGAGTCCGTGGACCCCGAAGGCGCGCGCCTTGCTCCCTCGGTTGCCGAGAATCACGAGCATGTCGCCGACCGGGATCATGGCCTCGACGAGGACCACCCACGGCACGGCGTCGGGTTCCACGAAGATCAGCGGGATCAGAACGAGGCCGCTGGCGATGTCGCGTACGCCCTTGAGCTGCCACCAGGCGCGGGCCTCGGGGGCGGGTAGGACCGGGAGGCCGAAGCCGGCGGCGTTGGCCTCGTTCCTCAGTAGGTACATCACGCCGACGTAGATGATCCCGAGGGCGACGATCCAGATCAGGACCATTCCGATGGTGTACAGCATCTGTAGCTCCCTGTGTTTTCGATGCCAGATTTTCTAGCAATGCTAGCGACGAGAGCGGCGGGTGTCTAGCGTTGCTAGATTTCTGTCCCGGGGACGTTCGGGAGCGACGGGCCTCGGCGATGGGCGTTGGGGTGTGGCCCGCGCCTAGACTGAAGCGGTGAACCCGCGTTACCGCCGAATGATCATTCCCGGCGCGCTGGTCGCGCTTCTGCTGGTGGTCGTCATTGCCGGGGTGCTGAGTTGAGCAGGGAGTCCGAGCCGCTGTTGCGGGCGCTGAACCGGATGCGATCGGTGATCCTCGATCCCGAGCAGCTGGTCAAGGCGGTCGCGTCGGGCAAGCAGCGCGGCAGCACGCCGAAGTGGCGTCGCGCCGAGATCCGCTACGTCGACCTGAAGGCCGGGCGGCACCTGCAGATCACGACGTACGACGCGACCCAGGCGTTCACCGCGAACCACCCGGTCGGTGACCCGACCGCGCTCGACGACCTGCTCGACGTACCGTTCGCCAACTGGGTCGTGACGACCGCGACCGAGCAGACCCAGATCCAGGCGAAGTCGCCGACGACGGCACTCGTGTCGACCACGGAGCTGACCGCTCCGGTCGAGGCCGAACGCGGCCATGACCAGGCGAAAGAGCGGCTGCTGCCGGAGTCCGACCCGGTCTTCCGGGTGCTCGGACTCTCGGACAAGGACGGGAAGCTGAAGCCGTCGCGCCAGGCGAAGTACCGCCAGGTCGAGGAGTTCCTGCGCCAGCTCGACGCCGCCCTGACCGACGCGATGAAGTCCGGCAAGGTCCGCACGCCCACCGCCGAGGAGCCGCTGCGGATCATCGACCTGGGCGCCGGCAACGGCTACCTCACCTTTGCGGCCCAGCGCTACCTCACCGAGGTCCGCGAGCTGCCCGTCGTCGTCACCGGCGTCGACGTCAAGGAGCAGTCGCGGGAGCACAACTCGAAGATCGCTGACGAGCTGGGAGTGCACGCCGAGTTCGTGGCCGGGACGATCGAGGGCGTACAGCTCGACGAGAAGCCTGACGTGGTGCTCGCTCTGCACGCCTGTGACACCGCCACCGACGACGCCCTCGCCCGCGCGATCGAGTGGGAGGCGCCGCTGGTGCTGGCCGCGCCGTGCTGCCATCACGACATCGCCGCCCAGCTGCGCAAGGCCCCGACTCCGGCGCCCTACTCCATGCTCACTCGTCACGGCATCCTCCGCGAGCGCTTCGCCGACACGCTGACCGACGCCCTGCGTGCGAGCCTGCTTCGCCTGTCCGGCTACCGCGTCGAGGTGGTGCAGTTCGTGGAGAGCCAGCACACCCCGCGCAACACCATGCTCCGCGCGATCCGCACCGGCTCGCCGGTCAAGGGCGGCTCGGTGAAGAAGGAGTACGACGAGCTCGTGGCCGAGTGGGGCGTACGTCCGAAGCTCGGCGAGCTGCTCGCGGAGCGATGAGATCCGGGCGATGAAGGCGGTCGTCGCCGCGGGCGCACTCGGGCTGGTGCTGATCTCGGCAGTGCCCGCGAGCGCCGCCGGCGACGACGTGCTCTTCGCCTTCACCGACCCGACCATCAGCGAGGCCAGCGCCCTGACGCCGCTCGGCAAGGGTCTGTACGCCACCACCAACGACTCCGGGGACAGTGGCCGCGTCTTCACCGTCGACTCGCGCGGTGACACGGTCGGCGTGACCCACTGGGCCGCCGACCCGGTCGACGTCGAAGGCCTCGCGCCCGCCGGTCGCAACCACGTCTGGGTCGGGGACATCGGCGACAACAACAGCGTCTGGGACTCGATCAGGATCGCGAAGGTACGCGTCGGGCGGGGCGAGCGCACGGTCTCGCCGACCGTCTACGAGCTCGTCTACCCCGACGGGCCGCACAACGCCGAGTCCCTGCTGGCCCACCCCGACGGCCGCGTCTTCGTCGCCACGAAGGACTGGGGAGGCGGGCGGCTCTACGCCGTGCCGAGGCGTCTCGACCCTGACGGCCCCAACCGATTGAAGGAGGTCGCCCCGGTCATCCCGATGGCCACCGACGGCGCTTTCTTCCCCGACGGCAAGCACCTGGTCGTACGCGGCTACTACTCCGCCACGATCTACGCCTGGCCCTCGATGGACCGGGTGGGCTCCTTCCGGACCCCCGACCAGGAGCAGGGCGAGGCCATCGGGGTCACCTCGAAGGGCGAGGTCGTCGTGACCAGCGAGGGCATCCGCGCCGAGGTGATCCGAGTCGACCCCGAGCTGGTCGGTGAGGTGCTCGGCGACGAGCCGTCCCCGACGGCCGACCCGACCGCCGACCCGACACCGGACGCAGACGAGCCGGCGACTGAGGAGGACGTCGGCGACAAGGGTGCCGACGACGGCGGTTCCGCCGGCCCGATCGCCCTGGTGGTAGAAGATCGAGACGACGACCGTGGAGGTCGCCGCCGCCAGCCGGACCGGACGCTGCTTCATCCGGTACGCCAGCTGGTCGGCCATCGTGTAG